>DAHWEX010000236.1 GCA_027326205.1 Actinomycetota bacterium | reverse complement strand
CTGTGCCTGCAGGGCGTCGCCCCGAACAGCGCGCTGCAGAACAACGCGGGCAACATCCTGGCCTACGTCGGTGACCTGATCGGCGGCTCCGGCTGGGGGAACGTCATGATCGTCGCCGTGCTCGGCGGGACGCTGGCCTCCCTGCAGGCGGCCATCGTCAGCGCGGGCCGGATCTCCTACGCCATGGGCCGCGACCGCACGTTCCCGCGCTGGTTCGGCCAGGTGAGCGAGCGGTACCGCACCCCGTGGCACGCCACGGTCCTGTTCGGCCTGCTCAACATCGTGTTCCTGTGGGCCCAGACGCTGATCGGCCCCGTCGGCAAGGCCCTGGGCGACATCGTGAGCACGCTCGGCCTGATAGCGGCCATGTTCTACCTGCTCACCGCGACCGCGGCGGTCTGGTACTACCGGCGCACCATCACCAGCAGCGTGTCCGACTTCATCCTCGGCGGGATCCTGCCCGGCCTGGGCGCGGCGTTCATGGCCTTCGTGATCATCTACACGCTGGCCAAGGGGCTGCTCAACGGGGTCGAGCTCGGCTTCGGCTTCGGGCTCGCGGCGGCTGGCCTGGTGCTCTCGTTCGTCTCCCAGTACGCGGGCAGGTCGCGCTTCTACTCCGACCCGGCGACCAGCCACGGCGGCGCGGTCGCGGATGAACTCGCCGGGTCCCAGGGCTGATGGCCGCCGCCCACGAGTCCGCCCGCCACGCGGGGCCCGCGCGCGGCGATCCCGTCGCCGGGCCGGCGTTCTCCCGCGTCAACGCGGGCGCCCCCTTAGCCGCCGGCGCCGCTGATGTTGGCCAGGCTCCCCCGCGCGGCCACGGTGAGCGGATCGTAGGCGGGCAGGCTCAACTCGCAGCGCTGCACCGTCTCCTGGAGCAGTCGCGCCGCATCGGTGATGCGGCCGACCCCGTAGTAGGAGTGGGCCAGGTTGACGCAGGCCGCCAGGGTGTCGCGATGACCGGCGCCGAGCGCCTTGGCGTACTCCGTGCGGGTCTGCTCGGCCAGCCTGACCGCGGCGGCCATCCGGCCCGCCGAGTGATACGCGGCGCCGAGCGCGCCGCGGGCGGCGATCGTGAGCAGGTGATCCGCGCCGAGCACCCGTTCCCGGTCGGAGACGACCCGCTCGTACTGCGAGATGGCCTGCTTGGCCTGCCCGTTCGCCAGGTACGCCTCCGCCAGTTTCTGGCGGACGGCCATCGTGTCCGCGTGCCGGGGACCTTGCAGGCGCTCGCGCTCGGCCAGCGCGGCCCGGTACAGCGCGATCGCGGGCGCGTGCTCGCCGGCCGACCGGTGCGCGGCGGCCAGGTCTTCCCGCACGCTCAGCCCTCCGACGCCACCGGGATCGTGCGACCGCTCCCAGCTCTCCGCGGCCTTGGTGAGCACGGCGACCGCCTCGTCGAACCGTCCCGCGCTCACCAGCGCCTGCCCTAGGCCGCGGGTGAGTTCAAGGGTGCCGGGATGATCGGGCCCGAGCCGCTCCGCCCGGCCCCGGCGGACCGCTTGGAGCAGAGCGATCGCCTTGCCTGCCTGCCCGGCGGCGAGGTAAGCACGGGCCAGCCGCTCGTGGATTCCCGTGGTCGCCGGGTGGTCACGGCCCAGCGACCGGATGCTGACGGCGGCAAGCTCCTCCCAGTAGGCCGACGCGGGCCCGGTCAGCCCCGCGTCGTCCAGGCTGCGCCCCGCGCGCAGCAGCACGGGGTGGCAGCCGCCCTGCCAGAGCAGCGGCCCGGCCGCCTGCCTGAGGCTGTCCGCGCACGAGCGCAGGCTCCTGGCCAGGCCTTCCTCCGCGCTCTGCGCGGACCACGCCTCAAGCACCGCGTTGGCGGCCGCGGCCGCCGCCCCCCGCAGCATCGCCTCGGGCATCGCCGCCCGGACCGCCGCGGAAACCGGCCAGCTCATCCTGATCACCGGCGCGTCCGGCTCCTGGCCGACGAGGAGCAGGCCGGCGCTTTCCAGCAGCGCGAGGCCGTCCCTGATCGTGTGCCCGCCATCTCCGTCCGTGCAGTACTCGCGCGCGGCCCCGGTGGCGAAGACGGCGCCGGGAATACCGTTCCCGTCGAGCAGGGCGGCCAGCACCAGCACCGGCTGCGCCGGGCCTGGCGACATCAGGTCCGTGTGCTCGACGGACAGTTCCCAGGCGATCGCGGCGGCGGCCAGTTCGCTGCCGCCGGCCGCGGTGGCCGCCTGCTCCCGCCTGCGCACGAAGTGCTCGCGGTAGGTGTGACAGGTCAGCTCCGAGTTGGCGATCACCGCGCCGGCCAGGGCGAGCGCCAGCGGTTCATGGCGCAGGTCGCTGATCAGGTCGACCGCGCCCTGACGCTGGTCCAGGTCCATGGTGAGACGGCCGACCAGGTAGTTCAGCGCCTCTCTGCGGCTGAGCGGGCCAACGGGGATCACCTGTGCCCGGCGCCCGGCCAGCACCCCGGAATCCGCCGTGGTGACCAGCACCCGGCCGGCCGGCCCGGCCGGCCAGAGCCGCTCGTCCAGGGCGGTTTCCGCGGTGAGGTCGTCGAGCACCACCAGCCACGGGCGGTCGGTGTCGCGGAGCCAGCCGAGCAACCGGGAGGCGACGGAGTCGGTGTCGCCGGCCAGCCCGGTCTCCGCCCAGTCGGCCGCCTGGGCCGCCTCGGCGTAACCGGAGAGCACGGACGCCCGGCTGGTGGCGGTCAGCCAGATCACCCGCTCCACCGTCCCGCTGCGCAGCAGCGAGCGGGCGGCCGCCACGGCGAGTTGCGTCTTGCCGCAGGTGTCCCGCCAGCTACGCGGCCCGGTGCCGATCTGCTCCGATACCAGCGCGGTAACCGAGCCGGGCGCGAGGGCGGTCTCCAGCGCCTCGTTCGCCTCCGGCCGGGGAACGTAGCCGGCGCCGAGCGGCGGCGCCGACGCCGGCCAGCCCGGGCCCTTCCCAGGCTCGGCGGCCGGGCGCCCGGCGGATCCGTGGTTATCCAAGGTGGCTCCCCTATGTCCTGGAACTCCTGGCCCGGCTGGCGGAAATGGCCTGCACCAGGGCGATCAGCACCTGCTTCACCGAGGCGACGTCCCGGGCGTCGCACAGCGTCACCGGAACGTCCGGTGCGAGGTCGAGCGCGACCCGCACCTCCTGCGCGTCGTAGCGCGGGGCGCCGTCAAAGCAGTTGATGGCGACGATGAACGGCAGCCGCCGGGTCTCGAAGTAGTTGACCGAGGCGAAGCAGTCCCCCAGCCGCCGGACGTCGGCGAGCACCACCGCGCCAAGCGCTCCGTAGGAGAGCTCGTCCCACATGAAGGAAAAGCGTTCCTGGCCGGGCAGCCCGAACAGGTAGAGCGACAGGCTCTGGCCGAGGGTGATCCGGCCGAAGTCCAGCGCGACGGTGGTGGTCTTCTTGCTGGCGACCCCCGCGAGGTCGTCGAGGCCGATGCTCGCGGTGGTGAGCACCTCCTCCGTGCGCAGCGGCCGCACCTCGCTGATCGCGCCCACGAGTGTCGTCTTGCCCGACCCGAAACCCCCGGCGATGAGGATCTTCTGCGCGATGAACAGCGCCGCCGGGGAGTCAGAGTGCGCGGAGCCCATTCAGTATCTCCCGAAGCACGTCATTGCCAGACCGCTCGCTGGCGGGTCGTTTGGGCACCACGGCCACCGCGCCCTGCGCGATGAGGTCGGCCAGCAGCACGCGGATCACGCCCACCGGCAGCCCGAGGTCGGCCCCGAGGTCGGCGACGGTCACCTGGTTCTCGCAGACCGTGAGAATCCGGCGGTGCTCGGGGGTCAGCCGCAGGCGGTCGCCGGCGCCGGCCGGCTGCCCGGTGGCGACGACGATGGCGATGAGGTCGAGCCTCTCGCCGTCGGCGGGCTCCGTCCTGCCGCCGGTGACGGCATAAGGACGCACGACCGGGCCGGGCTCCCGCCGTCGCCACGGGCCGCCGGAAGGCACGGTCACTCCACCGGGTTCTCATCAGTGGCAGGGAACCGCGGCAGCGCCGCCAGGTGCGGCCGGGCGCGCTTGACCAGCATCGCCATCTCGTAGGCGACGCTGCCCGCGTCGGCGTCGGCGGGACACAGCGCGGCCAGGCAACTGCCCTCGCCCGCGGCGATGACGAAGAAGATGCCCTGTTCAAGCTCGATAATCGTCTGCCGCACCCGGCCGGCCTTGAAGCGGTCCCCGGTGCCCGACGCCAGGCTCTGCATGGCGGACGCCACCGCCGACAGGTGCTCCCCCTCCTCCCGGGACAGGTCCTTGGAGGCGGCGATGAGCAGGCCGTCCCGCGACAAGATCACGGCCTGCCGGAAGTCCGCGACCCGGTCGGCCAGGTCATCGAGGAGCCAGGCGAGATTCCCGGCGGGGGTGCTGCTGGTGCCGCCCGCAGCGGTTGGAGACATCAGTCCTCGCTATCTAGTGCGCTGCTATCGAGAGCGCGGTCAGGTGCCAGGGGCTCACGGCGCGCCGGCAGGCCGCCGGCCGCCGACCCGGAATCGGGTCGGTCGTCGGTTTGCCGGCTCCGGTGCCAGCTGCTCTGCAGTGACGCAGCCAGGCTGCGCGCGGCGTCGGGCGCGGGGCTCTCCACGGGCGACGGCGCGGCCGGAGCCGCCTTGACGGGTTCCGCGCCGCGCTCGCCCGGTGACTGGCTGCCCGGCCGTACCCGCCGGGGCAGGCCGTGCAGGGTCACGGCCGGCATTTCCTCGGTGGCCTGCACCGGAGCGGCAGCCCTGAGGTCAGGCCGCGGGTCGGCCCGCGCCGCCGCGGCGACGGGCACCGTCACCGCGCCGGCCAGCGACAGCACCTCGGGCGCGCGCAGGTTGAGCCGGACGGGCCGGCCGGCGTCGGGCACGGCCGGCTTCCCGGCCGGGTCGGGCTGCGGCGCGGCGATCATGACGCCTTCGGGCAGCACCACGACCGCCTTGGTGCCCCGGTAGGGCGAAGGGGCCAGCGAGACATGCACGCCGTGCCGCGCCGCGAGCCTGCCGACGACGAACAGGCCAAGCCGGTCGGCGTCGGCCGTGTCGAAGTCGGGCGGGCTGGCGAGCTGCGCGTTGAGCTCGCTTAGCTGCTCGGGCGGAATGCCGAGCCCCCGATCCTCGACCTCGATGGCAAAACCGTTGGCCACGCGCTCGGCGCGCACCTCGACCCGGGTGCTCGACGGTGAGAACAGGGTGGCGTTCTCGATCAGCTCGGCCAGCAGGTGGATCACGTCGGTCACCGCCGGCGCCGCGACGGCCTCGTCGGACTCCGACACGACGCTGACCCGGGTGTAGTCCTCCACCTCGGCGGTGGCGGCGCGTATCACGTCGATGACCGGCACCGGCCCGTTCCACGAGCGCCCGGCCACCGCGCCGGACAGGATCGTCAGGCTCTCGGCGTGACGGCGCATCCGGGTGGTGAGGTGATCGAGCGTGAACAGGTCCGCGAGTTCCGCCGGGCTGGCGGCCTGCTGCTCAAGCGAGTCGATGATGCGCAGCTGCCGGTGCAGCAGCGACTGGTTGCGCTTGCCCAGGCTGATCAGGATTTCCCGGAAGCCGCTGCGCAGGGCCGACTCGGCGGCCGCCGCCGCGACGGCGGAGCGGTGCACGCTGGCGATAGCGTCGGCGACCTCGGCGAACTGAGCGACCGTCCGTCCCCGCAGCGAACGCAGCGCCTGGCTCTCGTCCGCGGCCCGATGGCCGTCGCGGAGGGCCGCGATCTCCCTCGGCAGCTGCTCGTCGGCGAGGCGCCGGGCCGCCGCCGCCAGCCCGTCCATGTCGCGGGTCAGCCGCCGGGCGAACGCGCCCAGGACGATGATGGCGATCACGGCGAAGGCGATGCCGGTCCCGCCGATCACCGCCGCGCCCGCGGCGTCATGGTGCTCCGACCGAATGTGCTGCAGCCAGTGCCAGTTGCGCGGGTAGCCGGCCATGACCGCCGTCGCCGCCAGCCCCCACAGCACGGCAAGGCAGGCAATTGGCGCAATCAGCCGGGTAAAGAAATAGAAATAAATCGAATGACTCGCCGTCCGCGGGGCCGTTTGGCCGGGGGAGCGGGGGACGCTCATGTCATTACTCCTGCAAATACGCCGCACGGACTTATGACACAAACGTGCCATTGAGATGCCTTTACCGCTGAGCGTACAGAAGCGCCACGATGTCGCGTGCGCCAATTCTGTGAACTTCTACGACTCTATAGAAAATTCGCCGGGCTGCCATGGCGGCCCGCGCGAGGGCGGCCGCGAAGCGGCCCGGGGAGTGCCCGTGAAACACGCACCCGTTCGGAATAACCCTTTTAACAACCTTTCACCCGAACGGGTGCGCGGTTCCAGTCGCCGGTCCGCGGTGCCTGGCGGGGTGCCCGGCGGGGTGCCTAGCGCTTGCCGAGGGCCAGGGCCGACAGCAGTTCGTAGCCCACGTGGGCGGCGGCGATCCCGGTGACCTGGGCGTGGTCATAGGGCGGTGCGACCTCCACGATGTCCGCGCCGACCAGGTTGAGGTCCTTGCAGGACCGGAGCACCGCGAGCAGTTCGCGGCTGGTCAGCCCGCCCGCTTCCGGGGTGCCGGTGCCGGGCGCGAACGCCGGGTCGAGCACGTCGATGTCGACGCTCACGTACACCGGCCGGTCGCCGACCCGGCGGGCGATCGCCTCGATCATGCCGGGTGTGCCCAGGTGCTCGACGTCGGTCGCGGGCAGCACGCGGAAGCCGAGCGCGCTGTCGTCGGTGAGGTCCGCTTCGCCGTACAGCGGGCCGCGGATGCCCACGTGCAGGCAGCCGGTCTTGTCGATGATGCCCTCTTCCGACGCCCGGCGGAACGGCGTCCCGTGGGTATACGCCGCGCCGAAGTAGGTGTCCCAGGTGTCCAGGTGCGCGTCGAAGTGCACGACGGCGACCGGGCCGTGCACCGCGTGCACCGCGCGCAGCAGCGGCAGCGCGATCGTGTGGTCGCCGCCGAGGGCGAGCAGGCGCTTCACCCCGGCCCCGGTCAGCAGTTCGCCGGCCGCGCCCTGGATGGTGGCGATCGCGTCGGCGATGCTGAAGGGGTTGACCGCCACGTCGCCCGCGTCCGCGACCTGCCGGACGCCGAACGGGTGGACCCCGACGGCCGGGTTGTACGGGCGCAGCAGCCGGGAGGACTCGCGGATGTGGCCGGGACCGAAGCGCGCTCCCGGCCGGTAACTGACCCCGGTGTCGAACGGCACGCCGAGGATCGCCACGTCCGCCTGCCCGGCCTCGCTGATCCGGGGCAGCCGGGCGAACGTGGCCTCGCCGACCCAGCGCGGGACGCGCGACGCGTCCACCGGTCCGATGATGCCGCCTTCCCCGGTAATGCGCGGGGTCGCCTCGGGATCCGTCACCGCCGCAGTGCCTCCAGCTCGTGGTCGCCGGCCTCGACCGCGGCCCGCTCGGCGCCGGGGCCGAGCGAGCGGGACAAGGCCCAGTACACGAGGCCGGAGACTACCAGGCCGGCGGCGTCCCCGCCCGTCCCGACTGCACCGGTTACCGACCTGCCAGGCGATCCCTCCGGTGTCGCCTATAGTTGGCGGCGTGCGTACCAGTAGCCCATACCCTCGGAAGCTGGCAGTCGAAGCGAAGCTGGCAGTCGAAGCATTGGCTCTCGGGCTCGGCTACACGGCGGTGCTGATCTGGATCGGGTCGGCCCTCGTCGGCAGCTTCGGCTCCGAGGAGGGCGCCCGGTACTGGTCTCCGGTCCCGCTGCGGACCGACACCGCCGGGGCCATCGCGTTCGGCATCGCCATCGTCACCCTCGTGCCCAGCAGGTACCTGGAGCTGCGGCGGCGTAACGGGCCGCCCGCGCGGCCGGCGCCGGCGGTCCGCCCCGCGAGCGTGCTGGCGGTGCTCGCGGTGGCCGACATCGCGATGTTCCTCGCCACCGCCGTCGTCATCTACCTGTCCTGCAACGCCTTCACGCATCCGCAGACCCTGAATATCCAGCTGACGCACCTGCTGGCGTGGCCGAGCGAGGGCACGGTCCGGGTGGTCGCGCTTGGCGTCTGCCTGGTTTCCGTCGCCGCCCGCCGGTACCTGCGGGCCACCCCGGCCCGCGCCGGCCAGCCCGCCGCCGCTCCCGAGAAGGCCCGCGTCGTCGCGTAGTCGCCGCGTAGGGGTGGCACCGCCTTAACCCGGGGGTTTGGGGCCGGGAACATCAGGGTGCGCACCCGATTCCCCGCCGCCCTCCGGACCTTACGATTTATTAACGTGCCCCCCCAGGATCCCGGCCCGGCCACCGCGGCAGGGCCGACCGCGCCGACCCCCGCCGACCCGCCCGAGCCGCTGGAGACCGGCAGCCCCGGTGCCGTCGTGCCGGTGCCCGCCGGAAACCTGCGGATCGGCCGCGCTCCCGACAACGACCTGGTCCTAGACGACCTGCTGGTCTCCCGCTACCATGCCGAGCTGCGGACGAAGCCGGACGGGAGCCGTGAGGTCGCCGACCTCGGCAGCCAGAACGGCACCTACGTCAACGGCCGCCGGATTCTCACCCAGCCGCTGGCGGACAGCGACACGCTCGGCATCGGCCACTCGACGTTCCGGATCGCGGGCGGCGGCCTGGAGCAGTTCGTCGACGACGGCGACGTCACGGTCGCGGCGCGGGAGCTCGTGGTGACCGTGGCGGGCGGCAAGGTCCTGCTCGACCGGGTGTCGTTCGCGATGCCGGAGAAATGCCTGGTCGGCGTCATCGGCCCGAGCGGCGCGGGCAAGTCGACGCTGCTCGGCGCGATGACCGGGATGCGGCCGGCGGACACCGGCACCGTGCTGTACGACAACCGGGACCTGTACGACGACTACGCCGAGCTCAGGCACCGCATCGGACTGGTGCCGCAGGAGAACATCCTGCACACCCAGCTGACCGCCCGCCGCGCGCTGCAGTACTCCGCCGAGCTGCGCTTCCCCGCCGATACCACGGCCGCGGAGCGCAACGCGCGGGTCATCGAGGTGCTGGAAGAGCTCGGCCTGTCGAAGCACGCCGAGACGCGCGCCGACCGGCTCTCTGGCGGGCAGCTCAAGCGGATGAACGTGGCTCAGGAACTGCTGACCCGGCCGTCGCTGCTGTTCCTCGACGAGCCCACCTCGGGCCTCGATCCCGGCCTGGACAAGTCGGTCATGCTGCAGCTGCGCGACCTCGCGCACGACGGCCGGACGATCATCGTGGTAACGCACAGCGTGCTGAACCTGCTGAGCTGCGACCGGCTGCTCGTCCTCGCCCCCGGCGGCCGGATGGCGTTCTACGGTCCGCCGGGCGAGGCGCTCGGTTACTTCGGGCTGGCCGACTGGGCGGACATGTTCCAGGCGTTCGACCTCGATCCCGACCGCGACTGGGCCGGCGAGTTCGCTTCGTCCCTCACCTACGCCCGCTACGCGGCGGCACAGCGCCGGCCGGACGCGGCCGAGGCCGGCGAGCCGCAGCTCGCGCTGGCCCCGCCCGCGCAGCGGCGCCGGGGCCTGCGCCAGTACGCCACGCTGACCAGGCGGTACGCGCGGGTGATCGCGGCGGACCGTGGCTACGTGCTGTTCATGGGACTGCTACCGTTCGTGCTCGGGCTGCTGATCAGGTTCGTGCCCGCGATGCAGGGCCTCGGCGGCCCCAACGGCAACATGTCCGCCCAGGAGCTGCTCCAGATCCTGGTGACCTGCGCCTGCCTCGCCGGAACCGCCTGCTCGATCCGCGAACTGGTCAAGGAACGGCCGATTTTTATCAGGGAACTCGCGGCGGGCCTGTCATCCGGCGCCTACCTGCTGTCCAAGCTGACCCTGCTCGGGGCCATCAGCGTCGTGCAGTCGTGCGTGATCGTGCTGCTCGGCCTGTCCGGCCGCCAGATGCCCGCGCACGGCGCGCTGCTGAAGAACTACCCGCTGCTTGAGCTGATCATCGCGATCGCCGTGCTCGCCGTCGCGTCGATGTGCCTTGGGCTCCTGGTGTCGGCCTTCGTGAGCACGTCGGAGAAGGCGATGCCGTTCCTGGTGATGCTCACCATGTTCCAGGTCATCCTGTCCGGCGGCGTGCTGCCGTTCAACGGGATGAACGGGCTGTCGCAGCTTTCCTGGATCGCGCCGGCCCGCTGGGGATTCGCCGCGGCGGCGTCCACCGTGAACCTCAACGGGATCGGCCTGCTGCCGGGCACGGACGCGGACCCGCTGTGGGCGACGACGTCGGGCGCCTGGCTGCGGGACGTCGGCATCACGGCGGGCTGGGCGGTCCTCTACCTGGCGGTCACCCTGATCCAGCTGCGCCGGCTCGGCCCGCGCCGCCGCCGCTAGCGAAGCACGGCCTGCCGCCGCCTCCGGCCGGGTCGTAGTTGCGATTAATTCGCAGCTATGCCGGCTTGTAGCCGTCGCCTCCCCCTGCGACCGCGCTGAGCAAACGAGCCTGAGGCTCTTACGCCCTCCCCGTTATTGCGATTCCCTCGCAGTATCCTAGACTGGGCCCGTGACCAGGATCTCGAGGGAGTGCGGCGGATGATGGCAAGCGCGAGCGCGCGGCTGGCTCGGGTGCGGGACGGCCTGACGCCGCGCGAGTGGACGCGGGCGGGCCTCATGGTCGCGGCCGTCGCCGCGCTGCACGTGGCCGGCTGGCTGCTGCTCGCCGCCGCCGTCGGCGGGCACTACCGCATCAGCGACACGGAGGTCTTCGGCTTCGGGACCGGGGCCCTGGCCTACACCCTCGGCATGCGGCACGCGTTCGACGCCGACCACATCGCCGCGATCGACAACACCACCCGCAAGCTGGTCGGCGAGGGCAAGCGCCCGCTGTCGACCGGGTTCTTCTTCTCCCTTGGCCACTCGAGCGTGGTGTTCGTGCTCGCGGTGCTGCTGAACTTCGGCATCCGCGGCCTGGACGAGCAGGTGAAGAACTCAAGCTCGCAACTGCAGCACACCACCAACATCATCGGCACCTGCGTGTCGGGGTTCTTCCTGCTGCTGATCGCGGCGTTCAACCTCGTCATCCTGGCCGGGATCGTCAAGGTCTTCCGGGGGATGCGCCGCGGCGCCTACGACGACGCGGCGCTTGAGGAGCAACTCAACAACCGGGGCCTGATGAACCGGTTCCTCGGCCCGCTGGCCCGGCGGGTCGACGCGCCGTGGAAGATGTACCCGATCGGCTTCCTGTTCGGCCTCGGCTTCGACACCGCGACCGAGGTCGCCCTCCTCGTGCTCGCGGGCACCGCTGTCGTCGGCGGGCTGCCGTTCTACGCGATCCTCTCGCTCCCCATCCTGTTCGCCGCCGGCATGAGCCTGTTCGACACCATCGACGGGTGCTTCATGAACTTCGCCTATGACTGGGCGTTCTCGCGGCCGGTCCGCAAGGTGTACTACAACCTGATCATCACCGGCCTGTCCGTCTTCGTGGCCGTGTTCATCGGCGCCGTGGAGGTGCT
>DAHWEX010000200.1 GCA_027326205.1 Actinomycetota bacterium | reverse complement strand
CGCGCACGCCCTTCGGCACGTAGATGAAGGACCCTCCGGACCACACGGCGGTGTTCAGCGAGGCGAACTTGTTGTCGCCGGCCGGGATCACCGTGCCGAAGTACTCGCGGAACAGCTCTGGCTGCTCGCGCAGGGCGCTGTCGGTGTCGAGGAACAGGACGCCCTTGTCCTGCAGGTCCTCGCGGATCTTGTGGTAGACGACCTCGGACTCGTACTGGGCCGCGACGCCCGCGATCAGCCGCTGCTTCTCCGCCTCGGGGATGCCGAGCCGGTCGTAGGTGTTCTTGATGTCGGCCGGGAGGTCGTCCCACGACTCGGCCTGCTTCTCGGTGGAGCGGACGAAGTACTTGATGTTGTCGAAGTCGATGCCGGACAGGTCGGAACCCCAGGCCGGCATGGGCTTACGCCCGAAGTACTTCAGGCCCTTGAGGCGCAGCTCGAGCATCCACTCGGGCTCGCCCTTGCGGGCGGAGATGTCGCGGACCACCTCTTCGGAGAGCCCGCGCCTGGCGGACGCGCCGGCCACGTCAGAGTCGGCCCAGCCGAACTTGTACGTGCCAAGACCTTCTAGCTGGTCATTAGCGGTGGTGGTCGTCATAGGTGAGAGCCCTCCGGACTCGTGTGGTGTTCAGGTTCCCGTGACGCGCACGTCACGTGGGTCGTGCAGATCCCGTCGCCGTGGGCGATGGTCGCGAGGCGGCGGACCGGGGTGCCGAGCAGCCGCCCGAACGCCTCGGTCTCCGCCTCGCACAGTTGCGGGAACTCGGCCGCGACGTGCGCGACCGGGCAGTGGTGCTGGCAGATTTGCTCGCCGGTTCCCACGATGCCAACAACGTCGAACGTCCGGGCCATCCCCGGCCCGGTGGCCGCGGGCGCGGGCCCCGCGGCCGCGGCGTAGCCGTCGGCCGACAGCGCGCCCGCCAGGGCCTGGACGCGGGTGCGCAGGTCGCCCGCCTGGGCGACGACCGGCAGGTAGCGGCGCTCGGTCTCCGCGACCTGCTGCCGGGCGAACTCGGCGACCGCCTGGGGGCCGCAGGTCCGCTCGAGGAAGCGCAGCGCGCTGGTGGCCAGGTCGTCGTAGGTGTGCTCGAAGGCGCTGCGGCCCGCGTCGGTGATGACGAAGACCTTCGCGGGCCGGCCCCGTCCCCTGTTCCCGTAGGTGCGGGCGGTGCGGGTCTCGATCATGCCCTCGGCGAGCAGGTTGTCCAGGTGCCGCCGGATGGCGGCCGGGGTCAGCCCGAGCCGCCCGCCGAGCGTGGCGGCGGTGCACGGGCCCAGCTCAAGGATCAGCCGGGCGACCTGGCCGCGCGTCCCCGCGGCCTCGCCCGTCGCCGGCCCCTGTCCCGACGGCAGCCCGGGTACCTGGCTGCGCGTCTCCGTGCTTTTCACAACATCAGTGTGCCGTAAATGGGGCACTCGTGGCAAGTTTTACGGCATGACGGCGTGACGTAAATCACGGGCCCGGGGCACCGGCGCCGGGCGCCGCGCTCAGCCGGGGAAGGTGAACGTCCCGTCCGGTCCCGCCGCGAAGGGCCGGGCCTCCACCACCGCGCCGGTGTTCAGCGGCCCGTAGATGTGCGGGAACGGCAGCTCCGCCCCGGGGACGTCCTCGTAGCGGACCTCGGCCGCCACTCGCTCCTCGTCGATCACGAGCAGCACAAGGGCGCCGGGGACGTCCCGGTAGAATTTATTCGCCGTCCTGGCCACCTGGGAGGCCTGGGAGGCATGGATGAACCCCTCTTCCGCCAGGGTTTTGCCTACGCTCGACCGCGTGTACTCGCCGTCGGCCTGGGCAGCTTCCCAGTCAGCAAGGGTGGCTATGTGGAAGATCACGCCGGCCACGTTACTACCGACGCCCCGTCCCCGAACCTTTCAGTGAACCCATACGTGTGCCTTAGGGAAGAGCGCTACTGTTTGTGGGCTTTGTCTCACCCGCCTCGACGCCCCGAATGCATTATTGAAGTGCAACCGGGGAAAGGAACTGGATTGTCATGGCTTCGCCGCGGCCTGATGTCTCCGACCGGCTAGAAGTGCCCGTCGCGCCGGGTGGCAAGGTGATCGCTATCAGCGACCTGCACCTGCCGCCTGAGCGGACTACGGTCTCCGGTCGCACCTGCGAGGTGCTCGCGCGCAGGCTCGCCGTCGAGCCGTCGCCGCTGACCGTCGTCCTGGCCGGCGACATCGTGGAGATGCTCGCCTACCCCGGCCGCGCCGCGGCCGACGTGCTCGACGCGCACGACGACCTGTGCCGGGCCCTGGCGGCGGTGATCGAGCAGGGCGGCCAGGTCGTCTACACCGTCGGCAACCACGACGGCGACCTCGCCTGGGACCTCAAGGCGGCCACCGCGGTGCGCGAGGCGACCGGCGCGCGGCTGTGCCTCGCCGCCGACCTGGTGCTGCCGGGCGGGGAGAAGATCCGGGTGGAGCACGGCCACCAGATCGACCCGTACAACTGCTTCTCCGACCCGCGCAACCCCCTCGACACGCCGCTCGGCCACCACATCGTCCGCGAGGTCATCCCGAAGATCGAGTGGCTCGGCCGCGACTGGCTCACCGGCGCGCACGAGATGGCCGACCCGGCGGACTTCCCCTCGTTCCTCGCCTCCCGGCTGGTCTACCGCAAGCTCGCCCGCCACCTGTGGTGGGTCGTCCTGGTGCCGATCGTGCTGTTCGCCCTGGTGTTCCCCGAGATCGGGCGGATCAGGGCCCGCTTCCCCGCCACCCGGCCCTGGGTGCACGACGTGGAGATCCTCGGCTACGGCGCGCTGGTCGACATCGCGATCATCGCGCTGATCATCGCGATCGTGTCCCGCCGCGCCTGGACCTCGATCAGCGCCCTGGCGCTGTCCGAGCGCGGCTACGGCCAGAACTCCGCCGCGCACGAGCGCGCCCGCGAGCTCATCGCGGACGGGTACACCGGCTACCTTTCCGGCCACACCCACCACCCGGAACTGCACGCGCACGGCCACGGCTTCTACGGCAACACCGGTTCGTGCACCTCGGTCGTCGAGGCGATCGAGACGATCTACGGCATGCCGCCCGTTTACCTGCGCACGCAGCAGCTGTCCTGGCTGGAGATCAGCGCCGCCCCGGCGCTCGCCGGCGACGGGGATTCCCCCGCACGGGCCGGGGTTTCGCTTCCCTGCCACGCCCAGCTCAAGTCCGCGCGGGTCGAGCTTCCGGGTGCTACCCGGTTCGAGCGGTTCCTCGCCTCCGCCCGCAACCCGCACTCGTCCACGGCGAAGTCGGTCGCCACGTGGCCCGAGGGCCCGGACTGGCCCCAGCAGCACCGCCACCTGAAGCACCGCCACCTGAAAAAGGCGGCGCTGAAGAAGGCCCGGCAGGCCGCCGAGCGCGCCGGGAAGTGCCGGGAGCGCTAGCGCGCCGGCGGCCTTGGCTTAGCTAGATCTACTACTGATTGTCGGACCCTTGCGATGCGGCAGCGGAAACCGACCCATAAACTGCGTAGGTGAGTAGTGCGCCCCCGGTTTCCCCTCGTGCCGAGCCGAGTCCTGCCGTGGAACTCGCCGGCCTGGTCAAGCGCTACGGGCCGGCGACCGCCGTCGACGGCCTCAGCCTGACCGCGCGCCGGGGCGAGGTCACCGCGATCCTCGGGCCCAACGGCGCCGGCAAGACCACGACCGTCGAGGTCTGCGAGGGCTACCGCCGCGCGGACGGCGGCACGGTGCGCGTGCTCGGCCTTGACCCGGTCCGGGACGCGGCCGCGCTCAAGCCGCGCCTCGGCGTGATGCTGCAGGCGGGGGGCATCCCGCCCGCCGTCCCCGCCGGGGAGTACCTCAGCACGCTCAGCCGGTTCCATGTGAAACCGCACGACACGGCGTGGCTCCTTGACATCGCGGGCCTGACGGCTCACGCGAAGACCCCGTACAAGCGGCTGTCCGGCGGGCAACAGCAGCGCCTCTCCCTCGCCGCCGCCGTCCTCGGCCGCCCCGAGCTGGTCTTTCTCGACGAGCCGACGGCCGGCATGGACCCGCAGGCCCGGCACGCGACCTGGGACCTGGTGACCGCGCTGCGCGCCGACGGGGTCAGCGTGATCCTCACCACGCACTTCATGGAGGAGGCCGAGCGGCTCGCCGACCACGTGGTCATCATCGACCACGGCCGGACGGTCGCCGACGGGTCTCCGGTCAGCCTCACCGGGTCCGCCGGGCAGCTCCGGTTCCGCGCCGAGCCCGGCCTCGACCTCGACAGCCTGCTGGCCGCCCTGCCCGCCGGCAGCGCGGGCAAGGAGTCGCCCGCCGGGCGGTACCTGATCGAGGTGCCCGGCGGCACCGTCCAGCCGGCGCTGCTCGCGGCGGTCACCGCCTGGTGCGCCGACCGGGGCGTCCTGCCGAGCAGCCTGCAGATCGAGTCTCGCACGCTGGAGGACGTCTTCCTGGAACTGACCGGAAGGGACCTGCGAGGGTGACCACCACCGCCGCTACCGCTACCGCCACCGCCGCCGAGCCCGGCACCTGGACGCCGGCGCCCGGCGCCGCTCCGCTGCGCCGGATGATCGCCGCGCAGGCCGTCCAGGAGACCAGGCAACTGGTGCGCAACGGCGAGCAGCTCACGCTCATGCTGGTCATCCCGCTGCTGCTGCTCGTCGCGTTCAGCCTCGAGCCGCTCGTCAACTTCGGCGGCGGGTACACCCGGATCGACTTCCTGACCCCCGGCGTCATCGCGCTCGCGGTCATGTCGACCGCGTTCACCAGCCAGGCGATCGGCACCGGGTTCGAGCGCCGGTACGGGGTGCTCAAGCGCCTGGGCGCGACGCCGCTGTCCCGCCAGGGCCTGATCGCCGCGAAGACGGCCACGGTGATCGCCGTGGAACTGCTCCAGGCGGTCATCATCCTGCTGGTCGGCCTGGCGCTCGGCTGGTCGCCGGACGCCAGCCCGGCGGCCGTCGTCGTGGTCCCGCTGCTCGTGCTGCTCGGCACCGCCGCGTTCAGCGGCCTGGCGCTGCTCCTGGCCGGAACGCTGCGCGCCGAGGCGACCCTCGCGGCGGCCAACCTGATCTACGTGGTCCTGCTCGGGATCGGCGGCGTCGTCTTCCCGCTCACCAAGTTCCCGGCCGGCGCCCGCCCGCTGCTCGAACTGCTCCCGACGGGCGCGCTGTCCACCGGCCTGCGCGGCGCCCTCGCGAACGCGAACGCGTTCCCGGCCAGGGACGTGCTCACCCTCGCCGTCTGGGCGGTGGTCAGCGTCGCCCTCGCGGCCCGCTTCTTCCGTTGGGAGTAAGGACCCGCGATTCCGGCGTGAGCGCCGGCCCGCGAGCGGTCACGCTGCCCGCCGCCCTGGTCCTGACCGGAGCGGTGTCCGTCCAGCTGGGCGCGGGGATCGCGGACCGCCTGTTCACTCAGCTCCCGCCCGCCGCGGTCACCACGCTGCGCCTGTGGGCGGCCGCCCTGATCATGCTCATCGTGGCCGGCCGGAGCACGGCCCGCGCGGTGGCCGGCCTGGCCGCCCGGCGCGCCTGGTCCGACGCCGGCGCCGCGCTGTCGTTCGGCATCGCCCTCGGGTTCATGAACTTCGCGATCTACCAGGCGTTCGCCCGGGTTCCCCTCGGGATCGCGGTCACGATCGAGTTCCTCGGCCCGCTCACGGTCACGGTCACGGGCACGCTGCTGAGCGGCCGCCGCGGCCCGGGCGTGCGGGCGCCGGGGACGCGACGCCTGGCCAGCCTCGGCTACGCCGCCCTGGCCGCGGCCGGAGTGATCCTGCTGGCCGGCGCGGTGGGCGGGACCCGCCTGAACTGGGCCGGCGTGGCCTGGGCCGCCGCGGCCGGCACCGCCTGGGCGGGCTACATCATGGGCTCCAAGGCCGCCGGCCAGCGCCTGCCCGGCGCGTCCGGCCTGGTCATCGCGATGTGCGTCGCCGCGCTCGCGGTCACCGGGCCCGGGGTCGCCCAAGGGGCTCCGCGGATGTTCCGCCCCTCCCTCCTGGCCACCGGGGCAGGCATCGGGCTGCT
>DAHWEX010000196.1 GCA_027326205.1 Actinomycetota bacterium | reverse complement strand
TGCACCTCCAGCGTGATCGCGTCCCTGGCCTGCTCGATCTCGATGTCAAGCGCGCCGGTGCGCCGGCTGAGGGCCGCCAGGCGGCGGCGCCGCCGCAGCCGTCGCAGGTCCTCGGCGGCGAAGCCGAGCACGCCGAGCGCCGGGAGCGCCACCGCGTCCTGCGCGAGCGGAACCAGCAGCGCGAGCGCCTGGTCCCGGCCGCGCACCTCGGCCAGCTTGGTGCTGACGGTGTCGATGCCCTGCCTGTCCGAGGTCAGCAGGGTCTGCTGCACGCCGTTCTGCTGGTCCTGGACGTACGTCTGCTCGGCCACGGTGAGCTGGCCCTGCAGCGGGATCACGTCGTGCGCGGGCGCCCAGGTGTACTGGCCCCAGACCAGCAGGGCGGCCGCGGTGAGCGTCAGCGCCGCGGTCGCGGCGGCCTTCGCCCAGCCCGGCCCGCCGTCGGCCAGGGCGAGGAAGCGGGCCGCCAGGGAGCCGCCGGGCCGACGGCCGGCCGGCGGGTCCGGGGCGGCGGCGCCCGCGGCCGCCCCGTCCTTGTCCGGGTGATAAAGGACACGGGCCAGCGCGAACGCTATCCCTACCTCGATCGCGGACACGAGCACGCCGCCGAAGAGCGCCAGCGGACCGTTCCCGGAGAGCGTGTAGAAACTGGGCACGAGCTGGTAGACGCTGAGCAGGAACAGCAGGGGAAGCAGCAGCAGCGCCGCGTACCCGAGCAGCTTGCGGACGAGCGAGGGCCCGGCCGGCGACGCGTCGAGCGCCGCCTTGACCTCGTCCCGTTCGGCCGTGAGCTGGCCTCGCCGCTGTTCCAGCGGGTGAATGCGGGTCCGGAGCAGCGTCGACTGCAGGGTGACGAGCCAGTCCGGGTGGGCCCGGTGCCTGGCGTCGGTCGCGGCCCGCTCGGCGGCGGCCTCGTCCGCCGCCGCCCGCGCGGCCGCCGCCGCGGCCTCGGCCCGGTCGGCGGACCGCTGCAGGAGGACCCGGCCCGTCCGCAGCGCGAACGCGCCGCCGGCGATCGTGAGCAGGGCGAGGATGACGAAGCCGAGCATGTCAGGACCTCCAGAAGCTCGCGAGGACTTGCGGGGTCAGCGCGTCGGCGGAGATCTCCGCCACCTGCGACGCGCCGTGCCTGAGCGCGAACGACCGCGCGGTCGCGAAGCGCTGCGGGCACGTGGTGGACACGTCGGCGGAGCACACGGTGACGAGGAGCACCCGGGCCGAGGCGAGGCGGAGGCCCACCACGGGCTCGTTGTTCAGGAAGTCGCTCATCTCGACCAGGCGGACGGACGCACCCGGCACCTGGCCGAGCTCGGCCATCGCGCCGGACAGGCAGGACCAGATCGCGCTGTTGGTGCCGCGCACGACCCGGTAGCCGCGGACCTCGGCCGCGACCTGGCGGCCCTGCGCCGCGGCGGCCGCGGCCTCCCGCTGCCAGGCGGGCTTGGCGCCGAGCCAGGCCCGGTCGTCGCCGTTGTAGCCGGGGTCCGTCGGGCTCGGCTGCGGCGCGAGGGCCGGCACGGCGGGGACCGTGTCGTTGAGCGACGGGTCGTCGGTGGAGTTGGACGCGCTGGTCACCGACCGCACCACCAGGTGCAGGCCGGGCTGGGCGGCCGCGCCGGCCGCCGGGTTGGCGGGCGGCGCGGCCGCCCAGCCGGCGGCGGCGACGGCGAGTTGCGCCTGGAACCGGGTCGCGTAGGTCGCGGCAAGCGACCCTGTTCCGTCGATGCAGCCGGCCGCCTGGACGGCCGGCCCTGGAGCGCTTGAGACGGTGCCGGGGACGCCGCCGGGCGAGGTGGTCGCCCCGGCCGTGGCGGCCGGATCCGCGGTCAGCGCGCCGGCGACTCCGCAGCCGGAGGCCGCCACGGCGAGCGCCGTGGCCAGGGCGGCCAGGAGCACCGGGCCCCTGGCGGACGGGCGCTTGGCGGGTGGGGTGGACATGAATCACCGCTCCTTCCGTTTTTCGCGGTTACCTGGCACGACCCCCGCCGGGCCGGCTGGCGACAACGTCCGCGGCGAAGGACGCGGGAAAATAAGGGGAGGCCGTGAAACGCCTCGGGGAGCCGCCGCACCGCGAGCGCGGGTGCGGCCGGTCAAGGAGACAGCCGCCTCCGTTCGGGATGAACTTCTGGAATTTCCCGAACGGTGGCGGCTGACCGTGGCTGCCAGCAGCCGATGCGTCGTCGCCGTGGCCGGCGCGGCCGGCTCGCGGGGCGGCGCTACCGCTGCCCGCTGCTGTCCTCGCCTTCCGGGTCGTCCTCTTCTCCGGGTCCCCGCCAGAGCTTCACCATGAGTACCGCTCCTTCCGTGTGCCGGTCGCCTGGTGGGACCGCGGGCGGAGCGGGCCGCGACAACCTCGGCCACGGCTTCGGGCGGGAGAGGTCCGCCGGCCGCGAACGTTGTCGCGACGGGGCGCTGGCGGCGTCTGCTCAGTCAGCGCGAAGGTCGCGTGCCGGGCCGTCCGGGAGCAAGGACAGGAGAGCCGACATGGCGCTCAAGCTGGGCAAGGCGCTGCGGAGCAGGCGCTGCAAGTGGGACAAGGACTGGCACGTCTACGAGTGCGGGAACGCGCATAACGGCCTGTTCGGCCGGCTGAACTGCCAGCAGTGCCGCAACAAGGGCGCGCTCTGCGCCAGCGCCAGGCATCCGTCGAACAGGCACCGGTCGGACTGGTGAATACGCCGGTGCCCGGGACCGCGGTCCCGGGCACCGGCATTTCCGGCCGCGCATTCGCCGAAGCGCCTGGTGTTCCGGTGCTTACCGGGAACACCAGGCGCTTTCGAGTTCGGTCAGCGGGCGGTGGCCCGTTCGGCGTTGACGCGGGCCGGGATTTCGCCGAGGAGCAGGTTGAGGTCGGCCGAGTCGCGCAGCGCGTGCGCGCCCGCCACGTCGACGTCGAGGTCGGCGTGGCCCGCCTTGGCCAGTTCGTCGAGCACGTCGAGGCGGACGCGGGACAGGTGCGGCTGGTTGACCACGACCAGGATGCCACGCGCGCCGCCGGTGCCGAGCGCGATCCACTCGCGGATCGTGGAGCGGGAGGTAGGCCGGGCCGGGCGCGGCGTCCCGTCGGCGTCCCGGCGCACCGGGGCGCCGTTCAGGATGCGCAGCACGGGGATCGGCCCCCGGGACTGGTAGGTCTCCAGCAGGATGTCGCGGCTGCCCAGCTCGTTCACGACGCCGCCGGGCGCGCTGTCCACGGTGACGCCGGCTAGCCGCAGGTCCGGCCAGTGCTTGCCGAGGATCAGCCGGGCGAGGTCGGTCTCGCTCGGCGTGACGACCTGCGCCGCGGTCAGCTGGTCAAGGCCGCCGAGCAGGCCGGCCTGGCGGACGAGCAGCGGCGGCGGCACCCAGCCGTCCGCCGCCGCGAACCGCCCGTCCGCGGCGAGCAGTTCGTCGAGCGCGCCGTCCCTGGACAGGCCGCTGTGCGGCCGCAGCCCGGCGAGCACGGTGAGGCTGCCCGCGGTGACCCCGCTTTGCCGCACCACCTCGAGCCGCCGGTAGAGGCCGATGCCGGCCGCGCCCATCACGACCACCTGGTCGTAGCGGCCCTTCGGCGGGTCGGCGCGGTCAACCAGGTTCAGCCGGCGCAGCAGGGGCCAGGCCCTGTCTTTCGTTTCCTCGTCGAAGACGCGCTTGGCCGCGCCGGGCCCGTGCTCGGCCCCCAGCCAGCGGGCCGCCATGTGAGACACGAGCGCGTCGTCGTCGCCCGGCCAGTCCTCGCCGAGGACGGCGAACAGTTCCCTGATGTCCTCGCGGTGGCGGTCCAGGTACCTCATCTCGTGGGCGTCCTCATCGTGGTCGGCGGCATCGTCGGCGACTGAGCCCATGCTAGCTAGCCGCTCGTCCCCTCGTCCGGGCGCGTTCGTGCTATTCACCGTCGTTCTCTTCCACGTCGGCCGACGCGTTAGCCCGGGCGACGGCGGCGGCGAGATCACGGGCCGCCAGGGACGCCGGCGTGTCCTCGGCCCGCTCGTACCGCACCCGCAGCGCATCGCGCAGCAGTGCGACCGCGGCGGCGTTATCGGTGCCCGATGCGAGGTATTCCTCGGCCA
>DAHWEX010000191.1 GCA_027326205.1 Actinomycetota bacterium | reverse complement strand
GGCGGAGACGGCGGCAACCTGCCGATAACCGAGAAGGAGTTCCGCGAGGCTAGGAAGAGGGCGCGGTACGGCGGGTGCAGCGTGATGACCTGCAGCCGGGTGCTGGACGACGATCCGTGGGTGATGCACTTCGGCGGGGATCGGTACGCGGTGTGCAGCCCCGAGTGCGCCGAGCTGGCCCTGCTGATGCTCGGGCAGCCGCGCGGGCTGGTTCCCGACCCGGACGACCTCGCCGCGTTCCGGGCTGCCATGTCGCAGGACCCTGGCGACTGGCCTGAGAACTGGAAGCTTGAATGGCAGTTCGCGGAGCGCCCGAGATCCAGGGGGACTGTTTTCCTGGCTGGGACTGTGACCGTTCGAGGCCCGGATGCCCCTGGGAGGGCTCCGGGCCTTCGTCATGCGTCACACTGTGCGCTGACCTGCGGAAACATCAGTGTGAGTCACATTTCTGATCATCGGGAAATCTTGATAACCCTCAGTCACAGCCGCCGCCACACTCCGGATCACACCTGGAGCCCCGGGTCACGGTCCTGAGAAAAAGCCAGACCCCGCAGCGCTATCGTGGGACTTGTCTAAGGTTCACGCGACATCGAGGCGGGGTCTCGCCATGGATGCTAGCACGGGGCAGAGCAGCATAGGGCTTGCCGTCCGGAGGGCGCGGCGAGCTAAGGGACTGAAGCTCGCCCAGGCCGCGAACCTGGTCGGCCACTCCGAGTCCTGGCTGTCCAAGGTCGAGAACGGGCGCATCCCGCTCGACAAGCGCGCTGACATCGCAGCGCTCGCCCAGGTACTCGGGGTGTCGGCGGACACGCTGATCGGCCAGGCCGCCCCCGAGGTGCAGGCCGGGCGTCACTCATGGGATCTGACCCCGCTGCGGGAGGTACTGCTCGACGCTTCTCCAGACGACCCGCCGGACATCCCGGCGCGGCCCGTCCCCGTGCTCAGGAGCCTGAACGAGCAGGCGGACGCGGCCCTGCGCTGGTCGAGGTACGACGAGCTGCTGCCGCTGCTCCCGTCGCTGATCGGGGAGCTTGAGGTTCAGGCCGCCACGGCGGGCGGCGCACCCCGCGAGGAGGCGCTGAGGCTGCTGGTGCCCGCCACCGCCACGGCCGTGATCACCCTGCGGTACGCGGCCCAGCCCGACCTCGCATGGGTGGCGGCCGAGCGGGGCAGGCAGGCGGCTGCGCTTCTCGGAGACCCGGTGTGGGAGGCAGCGGCGGCATACGAGATGGCGCATTCCAGGTCGTCTATGAACAAGCCCCGCGCGCTGATGACGATGCCCAAGGCAGCCGACAGGTTCGAGCCCCTGGCGAGCCAGTCGCGGATGGCCAGCGAGGTCTACGGCATGCTGCACCTGTCTGCGGCACTTGCGCGGGCAGTGGACGGCGACCACGCGGGAGCCGAGGAGCACGGGGCGGAGGCTGCCCAGGTGGCCAAGCGGCTCGGCGACGAGCCCGACGCCTGGGAGCTGTTCGGCGTGTCCAACGTGGGCGTGTGGCGGACCAGTCTGGCGGTCGAGGCCGGGAACGCGGAGAAGGCGCTTGAGTACGCCTCGGCGGTCGAGCCACGGGCGCTCGCGTCGAACAACCGGCGCGGGGCGCTGGCGATGGAACAGGGGCGGGCTCTCGCCATGCTCGGCAAGGACGGCGGGGCCGTCGCGGCGTTCCGCCGGGCCGAGGCGCTGTCCCCGGCTCAGGTGCTCAGCAACCCGATGCTGCGTGACCTGGTGCGCAACATGCTCGACGAGGCGCGCCGCAAAGCGGGCGGTCGTGAACTGCGCGGCCTCGCGTGGCGCATGGGGCTTATCTAATACAACTTTCCTGAGTAAATTCCGCCTGACTTTCCTCCAGGAAAGTTGCGCGTCCAGTTTCGTCCTACCGTTTCGTCACTCTGGCGGCTACTGACGGGAGCGACGGATGGACGAGGCAGCGGAGGCGGCTGCCGTGGGTGCGTCCCAGGGGTGGGTCACGGGCGACGACGCTCAGGCGCTTGAGGCCCTGGACCTGCTCTACGGCGACGAGTTCATGATCGGGCGCGACGGGCAGGGCTGGTGGGCCGCACGGCGGCACAAGCCCGGCACCGGGATGCTGCGCGCCGACGACCCCGAGAAGCTGGCCACGCTGATGAACGGCGAGGAGCCGTCATGAGCAGCGGGTTCGCGTTCATGCGATACGACTCCGGCGGCCACCCCGCCACCCCGGCGGCGGGGTCGTGGAAGGCCAAAGACGGCACCGTCCTCAACGGACAGCCGGGTGCCGCCGACTACCCGGTCACTGCCGCATGCAAGATCTGCCGCCTCCCGATCAGGCTGGGCAGCATGCTCCAGATGGAGTGGGACCACGATCCCGCCCCCGCACTGGGGAGCGCGCCGTGATGGCCGTACCCGTGGCGAAGGGCAGGCTGTCCAGCTCGATGCCGCCGTTCGCCGCGCTGCGGGAGTCGCCGAGGATGGCACGCGCCTACGCCAGCGTGGTGCTGTCGGTGTGGGGGCTGGGCGAGTTCTCCGATGACGCCGGTCTGATCCTTGACGAGCTGGTCGCCAATGCCGTCACCGCTTCGGAGCGGGCAGGCGATGCCGACATCCTGGTCATCCGGGTGTGCCTGATCACCGACGGCGACGTGCTCACGATCGAGGTGTGGGACCAGGCACCGGGCGTGCCGCAGCTCAGGAACGCGGGTCCGCTGGCGGAGAGCGGGCGCGGTCTGGCGATTGTCGATGACCTCACCCGGGGTTCGTGGGGCTGCCAGCCAGCCATCGGGCAAAGGGGCAAGTGCGTGTGGGCGGAGCTACCGCTCCGCGATAAGTCAGCGTCGGCGGTGCTGCTCGCCGCCCCGTGCATGCCGGGAGTTTCGTGGTGACCAAGAAAACCAATGACGACATGCTGACGGCGCTGTTCCTGGAGGTACAGCGCGAGGTGGCCGAGGCGTCGAAGTTCGTGGACTGGACCGAGGACGAGATCGACAAGGCCATGAAGCGGTACTCCGAGCAGGCCGACCGGATCTTTCATGCCTTCGCGCTGCTGGTGCCCATCCTCTCGTCGCGGGCGTGGGGCGTGGAGTTCGTCGTGCGGGGCCACTGCCGCGAGCTGCTCGACCGCGTGGGGACGGGCGGCAACACCAAGCGCGGCACCGCCGCCGAGTGCTGCATCGTCATGTCCGAGGTGAGCAAGGGCGTGCCGCTTCACGGCGCGGCCAGCGGCTTCTACCTCCGCATGTGGGGCCTGGCGTTCCCGGACCACAAGGTGTGGGACGACGGGGCCGTGCACCACGAGGCCCTGTACTCGGGGCAGATGGACGACCTTGAGCGCGACGTCCGCAGGAAGCTCAGCGTCACGTCTACCTGTCCTGCGGACAGGTCCGCCCACCCGGCCGCATCATCATCCACTCCCGTGATGACGGCGTTCCGAGGACGTCGAATCGCACGCCGAAGTCACGCCCAACGCGCGTGGCCGCCTGATTGACCGGCTTTCCGGCAGACCTGCCCCTTGTGCTCACCTGCGGCTGCTACCAGTGCAAGTCTCCCGCATCAAGATTTCCACCTGACCCACGAGACCCGCTAGCTCCCATTAGCGCGGTGCGCATCCAGCTAGCCCAACTCGACGAAGTGACCGGGACTCCCGGCCCGGCTGAGTCGCCAGGGCACTGATCTCGGTGCTAGACGCACGGTACATCACAGCCTTACAAAGCTAGGCCGACTTGGCCATGCGAGGGTCGAGGTGCCTGGCTTGCTGGCTGTTCCAGTCGTCCCTGGACAGGCGCGCGTGTTCGCGGATGACGACGGAGAGCCGTTCTGGTCCCGCAGTGTCAAGGTCTGCCAGGACGGATACCCGGCGGGCATCGTCGGGGGGAAGGTCGGCAAGGTGCTGCGGCGGGGTGAGCATCGCGACGGAGAGTCCCAGGGCGGTGAAGGGGACCTGGTCGAGGTAGCGGCTGCCTCCCGTTCCGCATAGGTACGTGGCAGCCCCGACGGCACGGATGAGGTCGGCGAGCCGCTCGGAAGGCCTGTGCGGGCCAGGATTTCACTACTGCGGCAGACGATACCGGGCCAGTTCGGGAGGTGAATGGACGGGGAGCGTCAGCCACCGGCCGGGCAGGTGGTCGTCTGGGGCCGGGGCGGGCGAACTGGACGTCGTCGAGGATGATCCAGATGTCGGCGGCGTAGAGTTTGGCGAGGGCGGACAGGCGGGGCAGGAAGTTGGGCTGGTGGATGGCGCACAGCAGTCCTGCCATGGCTGTCACTCCTTCATGAGGCGGCTGTCGTACCCGGCGGCGATCAGCCGCTGGTAGGCGTCCGTGACGTCGGCGGGGACGTCCTGGGCGATGGCGAAGCCATGCGCGGGGTATTCGATGACGCGCTGGAGGTCGCCGACGAGCATGTCGATAACGAGCTTGTCGTCGCCGATGGACTTCAGGTACTCGTCGAAGGTGATGTCCTCCGACGCGCACACCGGCTCGGCCTCGGGCCATGCCTTGCTGATGGTGGCGTAGGCGCGGCGCTGCATGTAGGGCTTGGAGATCAGCATCACCGAAGTGACGGGTATCCCGGCTGCGGCGAGCGTCTGGCGGGAGAAGTCGATGTTCTGCCCGGTGTTGGCGGCGCGCGGCTCGATGATGATGGCATTTTCCGGGACGCCGAGGGCGATGGCGTGCTCGGCGTAGTGGACGGCCTCGCCGCGCGGGAACACATCCGCCGTGGTGGGGCTGTTGCCGCCGGAGAACACCAGCACGGGGAACAGACCCGCCAGGTACAGGTCGGCGGCGAGCGTCGCGACTCCCAGGTCGTGGCTGCCCAGCCCGATCCCGGCTGAGCAGGGCCGTAGCTGGTGCCCGAGCTGGTGGAAGTCCGAGATCAGCCGGGCGTCGGCGCG
>DAHWEX010000179.1 GCA_027326205.1 Actinomycetota bacterium | reverse complement strand
AGAAGGCCGTCGTGGAGTACGCGGCCGAGGAGGACGGGGTCGTCGGGCGGCTGGTGCTGCGCGAAGGGGACTCCGGCGAGATCGGCGACCCGATCGCGGTGCTCGTCGCCGCCGGGGAGACCGACGCCGACATCGACGCGGCCCTCGGGGTCGCCCCGGCGCCCCCGGTCCCGGCGGCCGGCCCGCCCGCGCCCGCTCCGGCGGCGGTGCTGGCGGCGGGGGCCGAGCCGCCCCCGGTGAACGGGCACCGCCCGGCCGGCGGCGGCCGGGTCTTCGCGAGCCCCATCGTCCGCAAGCTCGCCGGGGAGCGGGGCATCGACCTGGCGAGCCTGGCCGGAACCGGGCCGAACGGCCGGATCACCCGGCGCGACCTGGAGGCGTTCGTCGCCGGCGGCGGCGCGGCGCCGGCCACCGCGGAGCGCCCGGGAGCGGGGCATGCGGCGGAGCACCCCTCCGTTCGGGAGGACGCGCCCGCGCCGGCCGCGGCCTCGCTCGTGCCGCACACGCCGATGCGCCGCGCGATCGCGCGGCGGCTGGCCGAGTCCAAGGCGAGCGTGCCGCACTTCTACCTGACCGCCGAGCCGGTGGTGGACGAACTGCTGGCGCTGCGCGCCCGGGTCAACGAGGCTGCCGGCAAGGCGGGGGCCGCCGGGGGGCCTGGGCCGGCGAAGGTGTCGGTCAACGACTTCGTGATCGCGGCCGTGGCGGCGGCGTTCGGCGACGTGCCCGAGGCGAACGTCACCTGGTCCGACGAGGGCATGGTGACTTACCGCTCCGTCGACCTGTCGATTGCCGTGGCGACCGACGGCGGCCTGGTCACGCCGGTGCTGCGCGGGGTCGAGGGCATGAGGCTGTCCGCGATCGCGCGGGAGACGGCGGCCCTGGCGCGACGGGCGCGGGAGCGGCGGCTGCGGCAGCACGAGCTGGAGGGCGGGTCCTTCGCGGTCTCGAACCTGGGCATGTACGGCACCGCCGGGTTCGCCGCGATCATCAACCCGCCGCAGTCCGGGATCCTCGCCGTCGGCGCCGCCCGGCAGCAGCCCGTCGCGGTGGACGGCGCGCTGTCCGTGGCGACGGTCATGCGGTGCACGCTGTCGGTCGACCACCGCGCGATCGACGGCGCCCTCGCGGCCCGCTGGCTCGCGGCGTTCACCGCCCGGATGGAAAACCCGCTGGGCGCGCTGATCTGACCGGCCGCGTGCGCGCGGCGCGCCTGTTGCTGTTATCCCGGTGCGGCCGGCAAGGCCGCAGGGATGCCCCGGCCGCCGGCCGCCCGTTCCCGGCGGCGCCGGGAGCCGGCTCCCCGGGAGGGCCGCCGGGCTCGCCGCGCGCCGCCGGGTCTCAGGGCCGGCCGACCGTGATCTCGGCGCGGTCGGGGTAGAAGGCCAGGTGGCCCGCGATCTGCGCGACCGACGGGTACGGGTGCTCGTAGGTCCAGATGACGTCCTTCTCGGCGCCGCCGCCGGGCACCGTGACGGTGTAGTAGCTGGCGTCGCCCTTGTACGGGCAGTACGTCTGGGTGGTGGTCCGCTCGAGCAGCGACTGGTCGACGTCGGCGAGCGGGATGTAGTGGACGACCGGGTAGGAGGCCTCGGCGAGCGAGAGGGCCCCGTCGGTCTCGGCGACCACCGTGCCGCCGACGCGCACGGTCACGTGCGCGTTCGTGGGGCGGACGGTGATGGGGTGGGTGGCGTCCGGGATCTTCACGGTCCTGGTCATGGAACTCCCTCGGGTAGGCCGCTGTCAGTACGGTAACCGCCGCGGTGCGCGCCGCCATTCCACCGCCCGGCGCCACGTCCCGGTGACGGCCTGCCGGGTTGACCGCGTCCCGGTTACTCGGTACATTACTTCAGTAATGTACCGATGAAGTAAAGGCGGAGACGATGCCGGAGATGGCCGGGCTGGACGAGGGGACACCGCTGTTCGCCCAGGTTGCCGACAGGCTCGCGGGAGAGATCGCGGACGGCGGCCTGGCCGAGGGCGAGCGGGTGCCGTCCGCCAACGAACTGGCCGCGTACTACCGGATCAACCCGGCGACCGCGGCCAGGGGGATCAACGTGCTGGCCGACGACGGGCTGCTGGAGAAGCGGCGGGGCATCGGGATGTTCGTCGCGGCCGGGGCGCGGCGCCGGCTGCTGGCCCGGCGCCGGTCGGAGTTCACGACGCGGTACGTCGAGCCGCTGCTGACCGAGGCGGGCCGCCTCGGGATCGCGACGGGCGAACTGCTCGCCCTGGTCAGGGAAGCCGGCCGCGAACGGGAAGGCGCGTCGCTGTGACGCCGGCGATCTCGGTCGCCGGCCTGACCCGGAGGTACCACGACCAGACGGCGCTCCGCGACGTCAGCTTCGCGGTCGGCGGCGGGACCATCACCGGCCTGCTCGGCCGCAACGGAGCCGGCAAGACCACGCTGCTGCGGATCCTGGCCGGCCAGGAGTTCCCGTCATCGGGGTCGGTGCGGGTCCTCGGCGCGCCGCCTGCCGAGAACGAGGCCGTGCTGCGCCGCCTGGTGTTCGTCCGCGAGGACCAGGTCTACCCGGACATCAAGGTCGGCCAGGCGCTGCGGGCCGCGTCCTGGTTCTGCCCGAACTGGGACGCCGTGCTGGCGTCCTGCCTGCTGGACGACTTCGGGGTGCGGGCGAACAAGGCGGTCCGGGACCTGTCGCGCGG
>DAHWEX010000178.1 GCA_027326205.1 Actinomycetota bacterium | reverse complement strand
AGCAGCCGGGCGGTCCCGGTCTGCCACACGATGATGCCGACCGCCGGTTACGCCGGCCCAGGTCCTCGGTATTCAAGGTGCCGCGTCTTGCGAACCGGACGGGGCCTGGACGCAATAGACGTGATGATGGGCGACGACGAGCTGATCGCGGCCCTGGCGGCAGGCGACGACACAGCACTGCGCGAGCTGTTCACGCGGCACGCGCCGTGGCTGGCCACGCCGGAGGTGATGCCGGCGGTCGATCAGGTGGTGTCCCGCGACAAGCTGGCGGCCGCAAGGGCTACTTCCACGGCGAGGGCATCAGCGCCGCGTCGGCGAGCCTGGTGGACTCCCAGGGGCGGCTCGACATCACCGCCGACTGGGGCGGCGGGCTGGTCGCCTCCGCCGACGGGATGCGGTTCGTGGTGCCGGCCAGGTCCCTGCACTCGCGGCCGTCGCCGCTGTACTTCGGCGTCGGCAAGCGGCCCAGGGGCGCGACCTGGCTGAACACCGTCTCAGACATCGCCCGGTACTGGGACGATGTGCTGCGGGTCGCCGGGTCGCTGGCGACAGGGCAGGTCCGCGCTTACGACCTGATCAAGATGATGACCGCCGGCGGCCGCACCACCGGGCTGGGCAGCGCGTTCGCCAGCTACGGCCGCATCTTCAAAACGCTGCACCCGCTCCAGCTCATCCACGTGGAGGAGTACCGCAGGATGATCGGCTCCCAGCTCAACACCGGCGAGTCCCGTCACTTCCTGGGCCGCCGGGTGTTCTTCGGCAACCTCGGCCGCCTCATGCGCGGGTGTGAACGCGGGATGGAGAACCAGCTGGGGGCGCTGGGCCTGGGTCTCAACGCGATCACCTGGTGGAACTCGCTGTACACCGATGCGGCGGTGAAGAAGCCGGAGGCCGGCGGCCTGGGCGTCAGCCCGGAGATCCGTGCCCGTTTGTCGCCTCTGGTGGGGAGGCGTTCCCGCTCGCGCTCGGCGAGCCCGGCACCAACAGCTTGGTCGACCTGTGCGCCCATGTCCTGGACGTGCCCGGGTTCGACCGGGGGCCGACCCACATCGAACTGATCCTCGCTGAGGACGGCCCGCGGGTCGTGGAAGTCAATCCCCGGATGAGGGGCCGCGGTCTGTCGTATATGACCTCTCAGCTGTCCGAATGGAGCATCCACGAGGCGGTGCTGCTGGAGGCCGTTGGCGACGAGCCCCGTTGGCAGACTCCGCCCCGCACCGGGTATGCGGCCGAGCACGCGGTGCTCTGCCGTGTTCCTGCAGGGAGCCATCAATCTGAAGGTCTGAACCGTCGGCCGTCGAAACCCGAACACCTGCCGGAAGGTAAGAGGGACACCGTGAAGATCACGATCCTGACGCGAGCGCTGTCCTCGCTCGACGAAGCGCACACCTGCTACATCAACGCCATGCGTGAACTCGGCCACGCTGTTTCCATCGGCGCGCTCCCCACCCTGGGCGTGGTGGACGACCGCATCGTGGCCGCCACAGTCGACATCGACCGCCCCATGGCCTGGCACGACTCGATCGCCGAGTCGCCGGCACCGCGGCCCGTGGACGACGTCGACCTAGTCTGGGTGCTGGGCCAGCCGTGCTTGCCCATGACGAAGGACGTCTGGCAGCTGCTGTGGATGCTCAACCAGCGGGCGCGCTTCGTCAACGACGTGGCGGCCCTCATGTTCCTGAACACGAAGAACGCGCTGTCGCTGGCGGTCCCGCGCGAGGCGCTGCCCTTCACCGTTGTCTCGGATGACGGGATGATGGGGTCCCAGTATCAATCGCGGAAAATCCAACGAACCCACCGCTGATGTGCTGTGATGTGGTGTTGTTCGGGCCTGGTCAGCGAGTCCTGCGTGGCGCGGCGGGGTCGGCGTCGGCGGTGACCTGAGCAGAGGTCTGCTCGCCGAGCTGGACGTATCGGCCGAGGCTGCCCCGGTGCAAAAACAACGATTAGCATCACGGCGCTGTCCGCCTGCGGAGACCTCGGATGGCTCGTTCTCGGCACCCTGTTCCTAGCGCTCGGCCTGAGCCAGCCGATACTCACCTCGCGGGAATTGCGAACTACCGCTCGCGGCAAGGCAGAAGGGGAGTTGGCGGATGATCCGGCTCACTGAGCGGCTCAGGCTCGCGCCGCCCGTCCCGGCGGACGTGCAGGCGCATTTCGAGATCCACGGGGATCCCAGGACCAACAGGTTCAACCCAGCCGGCCCCTGCGCCTCGCTCGGCGAGAGCGCTGCCGCCGTGCGCGAGTGGATTGAGCACTGGCAGCGTTCGGGCTACGGTTACTGGGCCGTCTCCGTACAGGCCGGGGGGCCGGTCATCGGCTTCGGCGGGATCATCCAGCGCGATTACGGCGATGGCCCGGTCCTCAACCTCTACTACCGCTTCCGGCCCGAGGCCTGGGGCCTGGGCTACGCGCAGGAGATGGCCGCGGAGGCGATCAGGCTGGCCGGGGAACTGGAGCTCACCGAGCCGATCGTGGCAGTCATCAACGAGGAGAACGTGCCGTCCGTGCGGACGGCGGAGCGCGTGGGGCTCCGGTTCGACAAGATCATCAAGCTGCCGCGAGGCGAACGCCTCCAGTACCGGTACGTGACGCCAACCGACTGACGGCCCGCGACGGGCGCTCCGCCAGCTGCAGTTCCAGCTGCGCTCACCGTCAGGGCGTCCCGCAAAGTCTTTAGCGCTGGTCATACGGGTTCTTGAGGCCGAGGATGGCCAGGAGCAGGCCGGTATCGTGCTTGATGCGGCGTATGACGGCGGCGATTTTGCGGTATCCGGCCTGGCGGGTGAGCCCGATAGCGGGGTTACGGAAGGTGGCCATGATGCGGGGCGCGGGGCCTGTCCGGACCTGGGAGGAATCCTCACGGAATGTGACATCGCGGACCCAGTGGACCTTGTTCTCTATCGTCCAGTGCCCGCGTACGTAGGCGGCGATGTGCCCGGGGCCGGCCTCGCGGGCGGTGAGGCTGGTGATGATGAAGACCGCGACGGCGGACTTGCGCTTCTGGCGGATCCAGCGCTTTCCGTTCTTCACGCGGACGGTCCGGGTGACGTGCCGCTCGGTGAGCGCTGCCTGGCGGGCGTGCGGGAACCGCCTGCGGATGTGCTCCGGGACGTCCAGGACCTGGATGGTGCGGCGTTCCCACCGCCCGTGGCCTCGTTCTTCGGTGACCAGGCGGGGTGCCTTCGCCCAGTCCGTCTCGTCGAGTTCGCGGTAGAGCGCAGGGGTGCTGAGCTTGACGGTGAAGACGTAGCGCGCCAGCAGTTCCTCGCAGGTCAGCGTCGCGTGCGCCTTGACCGTGTGGCCGGCGTCGGCGGTGATGACGTGCCCGGCGAGCGGGTAGTACCCGTCCAGCTCCAGCGGCAGCGGCCCGGATTCCGGCACTTCACTTACTTTCGGGCCGATCAGGTGCTCCGCCAGCGCGATGCCGGTACCGTGGCCGGCCGCGGCCAGCGGGTACGGGACCTTCCCGTCCGGCCCGGCGGCGCCGCGGACGGCCTTGCCGTCGACGGCCACCGCGGGCAGCCAGGCCGGCTCTGCCAGCGGGAGCGTGACCGGGCCGCGCCGCTGCCGCAGCGCGAGGCAGGCCCCCGCGCGGTGCGCGAGCGCCGCCGCGCCGAGTTCCCGGAAGATCCGCTCCACGGTGTCAAGGCGCGCTGCGCGCCCTCACCCCAAAAAACAGGCGGCCCTCACCGCGCCAGCCAAGCCCCGCCGCGCAGGTGCCCGCGGGTCCACGACGCCGACACCGGCACTTCAACCCTGCACGGCCCCGGAAGGTATCGCTTTAAGCGAGCAGGCGCGCTATGTGCCTCACCTGTTCGCCGAGGCGTCGGCTGCGGGTCGGGTGTCGCGGCGAACGAGGCACCCGGGACTTCGAGCACGCCAGCTGTCCCCGGGGATCGCATAGGGTAGCGGCATGGAGCCGATGACCGAGAGCGTGCTTGCGGGTTCAGCCGTTCACGTTCAGTGCCACGGCGAAATAAGCGCCTGGCGGATCCTGACCGATCCCGACGCGATGCGCCATGCGTCGGGCACGGCATCCCCTGTTACCTGGCGGCCGTGGACCGGCGACCCGACATCGGTCCTGCAGATGGGCCTCACCCGCAGGCGCGAGGGCGTGCGGGAAAGATGGTGGATCCTGGCGGGCGAACTCCCGTCACCGGACGCGGTCGTCTCACCCATGGTCAGCGACGGGCAACTGCCCAAGGTCCTCAGCATTCAGGGACGGCTATGGGCATGTGAGTGGACTGGTCAGCCGTCGACAGCGGAGGTCACGGTCGACGGCAAGCTGGCATTCGTGACCGACTTCCGGCGGAAACTCCACATCACCCCGCCCGAGCCCGCAGACCCGCCCCTCGGCAAACGCCACGGCTGGCGCTAGCGCCCGTTCGAGAACACATACAGCAATTCGGCCGGAGGCCGTAGCTCCGGACGTGAAGCCCCCCAGCGCGAAGCGAGGCTGTCCGAGAACTCCTCAGTGACGCCAGACCCTCGCCCCCGCTAACGCAGCCTTGGCCCTGCCTGCCCAAGTCGAAGTTCGCGGCGGCTCGCAGACAGGACCAGAAATGGCTCGCTGCGCCACTCGTCACTACGTCGCACGCCGCAAAGCGACCAGCAGGGTCAGCGCGGAACTACCGCAAATGACTATGCGTACCGCACACAGCTTTGGGTGATCTTTAACACGTTCACTGACAAGTCAGATGACCAGGCGGCTACTAGCATGTGCATTTGCATGTGCAGTCACAGAAGGTTCGCATGCCCGAAATAGATGTCACTCTAAGTGATTAATTAAAACCTGGTTATTCGTGAATCTTTTCGATTTGCGTGCGCGAAATGATCTCGTTGACAACAATGGCAAGGTGCATCCATGC
>DAHWEX010000172.1 GCA_027326205.1 Actinomycetota bacterium | reverse complement strand
CGCGCGACCCGGAAGGCGGGCGCGCGACCGCCGCCCCGCCCGGCGAACGCGATGACGGTCCGCGGCACCGGTCCCGGGTGCACGGCGTGCACGGCCAGCCAGTCCCAGGCGGGCGTCGCCGTGGACGCCGCGTCCCGGTCGCGGAACCGGTAGCCGCCGGACCCGTCCGGCTCGCAGCGCGACCGGGGGTCGGCGAACTTCAGGTCGGCGCCCGCCGCGCGGTGTCCCCCCGCGAACAGCGCGCCGCGCGCGGCCTCCCGCAAGATCCAGCGCACCGAGTCGTCGCCCGCCCGGCAGGCATCGGCGGCCGCGCCCGTCCAGTACAGGTGCGCGCTGACGGCCAGGGCGGTGTCCGGGGCGTGCCGCGCGAGGCGCCGCTGGCCGCAGGCGGCCTGGCGGAGCGTGCAGCCGAGCCCGCCGTGCTCCGGCGGCAGGGCCACGTTCAGGTAGCCGGCCTCGGCCAGCCGGGCGATGTCCCCGGCCACCGTGCCCGGCTGGCCGAGCTTCGCGAGCAGCTCATCGGAAAGCAGGTCACGTGGCCTGATCGGTGCCATCGGCCGGATCCTCCTTCCCCGGGTCTTCCCTGCCCGCACCGACTCTATCCCGCGACCCGGGCATCGGGGAGCCCGCGATCGGCCGGCTGGTACCGTTCTGTGCCATGACATGGCTTGACCTGGTCGCCGACAAGGCGCTGCACCGTGAACCCCCGACGCGCGACGAGGCCCTGGCGGTCCTGGCGTCGGCCGACGACGAGCTGATGGACGTGGTCGCGGCCGCGTTCCGGGTCAGGCGCGAGTTCTTCGGCCGCCGGGTGAAGCTGAACTACCTCGTCAACGTCAAGTCCGGGCTCTGCCCCGAGGACTGCTTCTACTGCTCGCAGCGGGTCGGCTCCGCCGCCGACGTCCTCAAGTACACCTGGCTGAAGACCGACGAGGTCATCGCGTCGGCCGAGGCGGGCGTCGCGGGCGGCGCCCGGCGAGTCTGCCTGGTGGCCAGCGGGCGCGGTCCCACGGACAAGGACATCGACCGGATCTCGGCCACCATCGAGGGCTTCAAGCAGCGCAACCCCGACGTCGAGGTGTGCGCCTGCCTGGGGCTGCTGTCGCAGGGGCAGGCGGAGCGCCTCGCCGCCGCGGGCACCACCGCGTACAACCACAACCTGAACACCTCAGGCGGCCACTACGCCGACATCTGCACCACGCACGAGTACGCGGACCGGGTCGCCACCGTCGAGTCGGCGAAGTCGGCCGGGCTGTCCCCGTGCTCCGGGCTGATCGCGGGCATGGGCGAGACCGACGAGGACCTGGTCGACGTCGCCTTCGCGCTGCGCTCGGTGAACCCCGACTCGGTGCCGGTCAACTTCCTGATCCCGTTCGACGGCACGCCGCTCGAGGGGCACTGGCAGCTCACGCCGCAGCGCTGCCTGCGGATCCTGGCGATGGTCCGCTTCGTCTGCCCCGACGCCGAGGTACGCCTGGCCGGCGGCAGGGAGATCCACCTGCGCACCCTCCAGCCGCTGGCGCTGCACATCGTCAACTCGATCTTCCTCGGCGACTACCTGACGAGCGAGGGCCAGGCGGGCTCCGCCGACCTGGCGATGATCGCCGACGCGGGCTTCACGGTCGAGGGCGCGCCGGACGCGCCGGACGCGCCGGACGCGCCGGACGACCGCGCCGCGCGGACCGGCCTGGTGCACGTCCGCCGCCGGGGCGCGGGAACGGACTTGCCCGCGAACGCCTAGCGCCCGCGAACGCACAGGGCCCGCGAACGCACAGGGCCCTCGAACACACAGGGCCCTCGAACACACAGGGGGCCGGTGCGCGCCCGGTGACAGCGGGCGGGCGGAACTGACAGCGAACCGTGCGGGGACTGACAGCGCCCTCCCCCACGCTGAGCGTCATGGAAGACGTGACCAACGCCATCGAGACGCACGGTCTCGTGAAGCGGTTCGGCAAGACCACCGCCCTGGCGGGGGTGGACCTGACGGCGCGGACCGGCAGCGTGCTGGGGCTTCTCGGCCCCAACGGCGCCGGCAAGACCACCGCGGTCCGCATCCTCGCCACGCTGCTGCGCCCCGACGCCGGGTCGGCGGCCGTGTGCGGGCACGACGTCGTGCGCGACGCCCACCGGGTCCGCCAGCTCACCGGGCTGACCGGGCAGTACGCGTCGGTCGACGAGGGCCTGTCCGGGACCAACAACCTCATCATGATCGGCCGGCTGCTCGGCGTCGGGCGGCGGGCCGCCCGCGCCCGCGCGGCCGAACTGCTCGGGCGCTTCGAGCTCACCGACGCCGCCGGGCGGCCCGCGAAGACCTACTCCGGCGGCATGCGCCGCCGCCTGGACCTGGCGGCGTCGCTGGTGGGCCGGCCGCGCGTGCTGTACCTCGACGAGCCGACCACCGGCCTCGACCCGCACAGCCGCAACGAGGTCTGGGCGATGATCCGCGGCCTCGTCGCCGACGGCACCACGGTGCTGCTCACCACCCAGTACCTGGAAGAGGCCGACCAGCTCGCGCACGACATCGCGGTCATCGACCGCGGGTCGGTCATCGCGACCGGGACGCCGGACGAGCTGAAGGCCAGCGCCGGACGGCAGGTCCTGGAGGTGACCCCGGCCAGCCGGGCCGACCTCGCCGCGACCGCGGAGCTGCTTGAGCGGCTGATCGGCACGGCCCCGGCCGTCGCGGTCGAGTCCGGGGAGGTCAGCGTTCAGGTCGAGGGGGGCAAGGCGCTGCGCGAGATCCTGCGCGCGTTGGACGACCAGTCGATCGAGCTCGCCGAGTTCGCCCTGCGCCGGGCGAGCCTCGACGAGGTGTTCCTCGCCCTCACCGGCCACCGCCCCGAGGCGGAAGCGCAGCCGTCCGCCGGCCGGGCGCGGGCCGCCGGAAACGTACCAGAAAGGAGCCCGCGATGACATCGCCCGTCTCCGCCCCCGTGCTGTCCCGCCGCCCCAGCCCGGTGGCCGCGGTCGCGAACTCGTTCACGCTCGCCTGGCGGTCTGTGCTGAAGATCAAGACGAACCCGGAGGACCTGTTCGGCCTCCTGCTTCAGCCGATCATGTACCTGATCCTGTTCACCTACGTGTTCGGCGGCGCGATCTCCGGCGGCACGCACAGGTACCTGCAGTTCTCGCTCCCCGGCATCCTGGTGCTTTCCGTGGTCTTCGCGACCATGGGCACGGGCATGATGCTCAGCCAGGACATCGCCACCGGGGTCTTCGACCGGTTCCGCGCGCTGCCGATCGTCCGCTGGGCGCCGCTGGCCGGCGCGATCCTGGGCGACCTGGTCCGGTACGTCATCTCGATCGGCATCACGCTGGGCTTCGGCGTGGTCCTCGGGTTCCGCTTCCAGACCAGCGCGGCCGCCGTCACCGCGGGCTGCCTGCTCCTGGTGGCGTTCTCGTTCGCGATGTGCTGGATGTCGGCCTTGCTCGGCGTGATCGTGAAGTCCGCCCAGGGCGTCCAGCTGTACGGCTTCCTGTTCATGTTCCCGCTGGTCTTCGGCAGCAACATCCTCACCGCCTCGAACACGATGCCCGGCTGGCTGCAGGCCTTCGTCAAGGTCAACCCGGTCACCTACCTGACCGACGCGGAACGCGCCCTGCTGACCGGCGGCCCCGCCGCCACCGCCGTGGAGCGGTCCCTGCTGTGGGCGGCGGGCATCTTCGTGGTCTTCGCCCCGCTCGCGGTCGCCGCCTACCGCCGTCGCACGGCGTAACCCCCGCCTCAGCCGGGGCGGCGGGCCGGCCCCGGCTGAGGCGGACCTCGCTGCGGTTACTGGCGGCGGATACGGCGTCCGGTCATCTGGCCGGGGACGATCCTGATGTACAGGTCGTGCTCTCCCGCGGGCCAGGGCCGCAGGTCGCAGTCTTCGCGCAGGCGCCGTAGCTCGCCTGGCTGCAGCACCCGGTGCGCCTCGCCGTGCACGAGCACGCTCCAGCCCTGGCCGAGCTCCGGGTCGAAGTGGTCGACCTGGAACGCGACGGGACCGTCGCCGTGCCCGCCGATCAGCGACCCCGTCCCGGTCCGGAGCACGATGGTGCCCGAGGCGACCGCGTAGTTCACCGGCAGGACCTGCAGCCCGGAGGCGGCGGTGAAGGCGATCCGGCCGATGCCGCGCGGGGTGAGCAGCCGGTAGCACTCCGCCGCGCTCATCCGCTCCACGATCCCCCCCTCGCCCCAGCACGGG
>DAHWEX010000152.1 GCA_027326205.1 Actinomycetota bacterium | reverse complement strand
CCGTCGGGATCAACGACCCGACGGAGGTCCGATGCCAACGTGCCCGTCCGGCATGAGGGCGACGAGGCCGAGCACATTGTGAACCAACTGCGGTGGTCGGGTGGGCGTCGAGCGGACGGCCACGCAGATGGTAAGGAATGTCCATGGACATTTCGCTGACCGGGGTGGTGCCGGTCGTGCCGACGGTCTTCCGGGACGACGAGGAACTCGATGTCGGCGGCACGGCCCGGGTGGTGGACTACCTCATCGACGCGGGCTCCGACGGGCTGTGCCTGCTGGCCAACTACTCCGAGCAGTTCTCGCTGACCGACGACGAGCGCGGCACGCTGGCCCGGACGCTGATCGAGCGCGTCGCGGGCCGGGTGCCGGTGATCGTCACGGCCAGCCATTACAGCGTCAGGATCGCCGCCGCGCGGGCCCGGGCCGCGCAGGACCTGGGGGCGGCGATGGTGATGCTCATGCCGCCGTTCTTCGGCGCGACGATGTCGGTCGCCGGGCCGGCGGTGATCGAGTACTTCGAGCGGGTCGCGGACGCGGTCACGATCCCGATCATGGTGCAGGACGCGCCGCTGTCGGCCACGCCGCTGCCCGCCGGGCTGCTCGTCGACCTGGTCCGCCGGGTGCCCCAGGTCAGGTACGCCAAGGTCGAGGTGCCGCAGGCGGCCGACAAGCTCCACCACCTGGTCACGGTCCTGGGCGAGCTCCTGCCCGGCCCGTTCGACGGCGAGGAGTCAGTGACCCTGATCCCGGACCTGGAGGCGGGCGCGCGGGGCACCATGCCCAGTTCCATGGTCCCGGCCGAACTGGGCGCGGTCGTCCGCGGCTACCTCTCCGGCCACCGGGCCGGCGCCGTCTCCGCCTGGGAGAGCCTGCTGCCGCTGATCCACTACGAGAACCGGCAGTGCGGCCTGCGGGCTCAGAAGATCCTGCTGGCCGAGGGAGGGATCATTGCCAGCGAACGGACCCGTGCTCCGCTCGGCCCGGTCGCGCCGCGGACCCGCCGGGGCCTGCTGGAACTCGCGGCCGCCCGCGACCTGCTGATCATGCGCTGGGCCCGCTAGAACGTCTCGCGCTGCGTGGTCCAGGCCCGGGCCTGGTCGCTGAGGCTGAAGCCGAGCCCCGGCCGGCCCGGCACGAGCATCCGGCCGTCGCGGATCTCCAGGCGCTCGTTGAACAGCGGTTCCAGCCACTCGAAGTGCTCCACCCACGGGTCGGTCGGGTACGCCGCCGCCAGGTGCAGGTGGATCTCCATGGCGAAGTGCGGCGCGATGCGGATGCGGGCGTCCTGCGCGAGCGCGGCGATCGTGAGGAACGGGGTGATGCCCCCGACCCGCGGCGCGTCCGGCTGCAGGAAGTCGGCCGACCGGCGCTGGATCAGCTCCCGGTGCTCGGCCACGCTGGTCAGCATCTCGCCGGTCGCGACGGGGGTGGCCAGGTCGCGGGCCAGGTCGGCGTGGCCTTCCGCGTCGTAGGCGTCCAGCGGCTCCTCGATCCAGGTCAGCCGGTACTGTTCCAGGTCGCGCCCCATCCGGGCGGCGGTCTCGCGGTTCCACTGCTGGTTGGCGTCGACCATCACGGGGAACTGGTCGCCGAGTTCGGCCCGGACCCGCTCGACGCGGTCCAGGTCGAGCCGTGAGTCGGGCTGGCCGACCTTGACCTTGATGCCGCCGATGCCCCGCCGCACCCACGCCCGCGCGTTCTCCACGACCTGCTCCACCGGCGTCGACAGGAAGCCGCCGGAGGTGTTGTAGCAGGCGACGGAGTCGCGGTGCGCGCCGAGTAGCTTGGCGAGCGGCAACCCGGCCCGCTTGGCCTTGAGGTCCCACAGCGCGATGTCGATGGCCGCGATCGCCTGGGTGGCGAGGCCGCTGCGCCCCACCGACGCGCCGGCCCAGACCAGCTTGGTCCAGAGCCGCTGGATGTCGCTGGGGTCCTCGCCGATGAGCTCGGGGGCGATCTCCCGGGCGTGCGCGTACTGGCCGGGGCCGCCGGCCCGCTTGGCGTAGCTGTAGCCGACGCCCTCGTGACCGGACTCGGCGCGGATCTCGGCGAACAGGAACGCGACCTCGGTGAGCGGCCGCTGCCGCCCCGTCAGTACCTTCGCGTCGCTGACCGGCGCCGCGAGCGGGAGGAAGGCCAGCGACAGGGTGACCGACGCGATCGCGTCGCCGCTCGCCGCCCCGTGGGACAGGGCGGCGAAGGGCCGCTCACCGGCCTCGCTGGCCGGGGTCGCCATCGCGGGGCGGAGGAAACCGGAACCGGACAAGAGTGACCTCCCTCGCCCGGATAATACGTCCGGTTGTCCGGCCGCGGGCGGCCGGGCGCGCTGTGCCCGGATATGACAGCGCCCCCGGGAGCGTGCGCTCGCGAGGGCGTGCCGTGGCCGGTGCGCAGGCCGCCTCACGGCGAAAGGCGCAACATGGCTCCAGCCGAACGGTATTCCATGAAGGCAGAGAGTAGGCCCGGGGGGCACTAACGCACCGACACGGGTGAAGAACGCGAGTCCCGGCGGCGCTATTCCAGCCGCCGCGGGATTGTTCTGCTGCCGCGTCGCCCGGGCCGCGTCGCCCGCGCCGCGGCCCGGGCGGTTACCGCGACTTGGCGATGATCTCGTCGGCGACCCACCGCGCGACGCCGGCCGGGTAGGGGGCCGGGAGGCCGAGCGTGACGTGCCGGAAGCCGGCGTCCAGCGCCGCGCCGATCGCCTCGCGGGTGCGGTCCGGCTGGTCGTAGGACACGCCGAGGTGGATGGAGCGGGTGACGGCCGCCGGGTCGCGGCCGGCCTCGGCGCAGTAGCGGTCGAGCAGTGCGCTGCGCTCGGCGGCGTCGGCGATGTCGCCGCCGGGGATGTTCCACACGTCCGCGTGCTCGGCGGCCACCCGGAGCACCGCGGCCGAGCGCCCGGCGACGAGAATCGGCGGGTGCGGCCGCTGGACGGGCTTCGGGTTGCCGAACGCGCCCGTGAGGTCGAGGTTGGCGCCGTGGAAGTCGAACGGCTCGGTCTCCGTCCACAGCCGCCGGATGACGGTCAGGGCGTCGGCGAGGTCTTCCACCGAGCGGCGGAAGTCGTGGTACGGCAGGCCGTGCGCCTCGTACTCGCGGCGGGCCCACGGGATGCTGGGGCGCGAGCCCGCGCCGATGCCCAGGACGAGCCGTCCGCCGGAGACGATGTCGACGGTCGTGGCGATCTTGGCGAGCACCGCGGGCGGCCGGAACCGGTTGCTGGTCACCAGCAGGCCCAGGCGCAGCCGCCCGGTCTGCGCGGCCAGGGCGGAAAGCAGGGTCCAGCCCTCGAAGATCGGCCCGTCCGGGTCGCCGCCGATGGGCATGAGGTGGTCGAACAGCCAGGCGTGCTCGATCTCCCCGATGGCGTCCGCCTCGCGCCAGACCCGGAGCACGTCCTGGTAGCTGACCTGCTGGGGGGCGGTCGCGATGCCGAAGCTGGGCGATGACGCGTGCGACATGGGTGTCCTCCGGGCGACGAGGCGGGATCGCGGCTTGGCGACGGCCGGCCGCGTCTGGCATTCTGTAGAAACGGAACTATGTTCCGATAAAGACGATACGGAACATGGTTCCGTTTAGCAAGTCGCGCGACGGAGGCAGGCGGGCAGTGGCCAGCGGCGGGAACGGGCCGGACGCGCCGGCGCCAAGGAAGCGGGCCGATGCCCGGCGGAACGAGGCGACGCTGCTTGACGCGGCCGCCGCGGCGTTCGTCGAGTCGGGCGTCAACGTTCCGGTGCGCGACATCGCGGCCCGGGCGGGCGTCGGCGTCGGCACGTTCTACCGGCACTTCCCGACGCGGGCCGACCTGATCGTCGCCGTCTACCGGCACCAGGTCGAGGCCTGCGCCGCAGCCGGCCCGGTCCTGCTGGCGGACCGGGAGTCGCCGCACCAGGCGCTGGCGAGCTGGATCGGCCTGTTCGCCGACTTCCTGGTCACCAAGCACGGCCTCGCGGACGTGCTGCGGTCCGACGACGCCGCCTTCCAGACGCTGCACGCCTACTTCATCGACCGGCTCGTCCCGGTGTGCGGTCAGCTCCTCGAGGCCGCCGTCGCGGCGGGCGAGATCCGCCCCGGCCAGGACCCCTACGAACTGCTCCGCGGCGTCGGCGGCCTCTGCGCCGGGGCGGACGGCGACCCCCGCTACAACCCGCGCCGCCTGGCCGGCCTGCTGGTCGCCGGGCTCCGCGCCGAGCCGGCTCAGGCCCGCGCCGCGGGCTAGCCCCCGGCCGGCTTAGCCCTCGGTCTGGGCCGGCGGCAGGCTGGAGAGGACCTGCAGCGCCCGGATGAACGCCGCCCGGCCCACGCCGTGCGGGGAGTGGACGCTCGGCGACCTGCTCACGCACATGTCCGTCCAGCACCGCGGCTTCGCCGCCGCGGCCGAGGGCAACGGGGCGGACCGGTCGGCGTGGCGCCCCCGGCCGGCCGCGGGCGACCCGGTGGCGGAGTACGCCGCCGCGGCCGACCGGGTACTGCGGGCGTTCGCGGCCGACGGGGTGCTCGCCCGGGACTTCGCCCTGCCCGAGATCGGCGGCGGGACGTTCCCGGCCGGCGTCGCGATCAGCTTCCACTTCGTGGACTACGTGGCGCACGGCTGGGACGTCGCCCGGACCCTCGGCCTTGACCTCGAGGTCAAGCCGGACCTGCTGGCCGTGGCCCTCGCGGTCGCCGAGGCCGTCCCGGACGACGAGACCCGGCTGCGCCCCGGGGCCGCGTTCGCCCCCGGGGTCCCCGCGCCCCGGGACGCCGGCCAGCTGGACCGCTTCGTGGCCCTGCTCGGCCGCCGCCCCGGCTGGCGGCCG
>DAHWEX010000139.1 GCA_027326205.1 Actinomycetota bacterium | reverse complement strand
ATGTGTAATTTTTTGGCTAAGTAAAAAAAAAATTTTTAATTGAGCTCAATTCCATAACGGTGAGGAATTTTCTAAAATCCTTTAATATTTAATTATATGACTATATATTCTAAATAATTGTGTTACGATGTCGCCGACCCGCTTGCCGACGACGTGCCGCCGCAGGGCCGCGACCGCGGCCACCATCACCTCGTTGCCGCGGCCGATGGTGAAGCACAGCGCGTGCCATTCCAGGCGCTGTCCGTCCCGGCCCGGCGCGTCGGTGCGCAGCACGGCGTACGCCGCCGAGTAGTCCGGGTCGGGGTTCATCGCGTCCGACCCGTCGTGCTCCAGCGAGGTCGGGAACCGGACGTCGTAGCAGTCCAGTGCGACGACTCTCGCGCCGCTCCCGCCGGCCCCGGCGGGGGTCACCGCCGGGATCGTCACGGGTCCTTCCGGCTGCACGTGCGTCACTTGCGCTCCTCGCTCACCAAACATCCGATCTATTGATCGGATGTTTACACGGGACCATCGCGCTGGCAAGGGTTAATTTCGCGCGAATCCGGGGCATTCATCGGATCGGTGCGGCACCGGGTCATCGGATCACTGCGCGCACCGGGGCGCTAGCCAGCTGGCGGCGGAGCGGCGATGATCATGGGGGTACGGGACACGGCGGCGGAAGGCGAGGCAACCTGGTGACGGACAGCCCTCAGAACGACAGCACGGTGCACGGCGGCACGGCACCCGGGTTCGAGCCGGTCGCCGCGGAGTTCCGGCGGCTGCTCGCGGCCGAGCGCGACGCGTGCGGCCAGTTCTGCGCCTACCTGCGCGGGCAGCGGGTCGTGGACCTGTGGGGCGGGGCGGACGTCGCGGCCGACGACCTGCAAGGCGTCTTCTCCAGCACCAAGGGCGTCGCCGCGGTGTGCATCGCGCTGCTGGTGCAGCGCGGCGCGCTCGACCTGGACGCCCCGGTCAGCCGCTACTGGCCCGAATTCGCCGGCGGCGGCAAGGGCGAGGTCACGGTCCGCGTCGCGCTGTCCCACCAGGCCGGCCTCCCCGGGGTGGAGCCCCAGCTCACCCGCGATGAGCTGCTCGACCACGACGCGGTCGCGGCCCGGCTCGCGGCGCAGGTGCCGCACTGGCGGCCGGGTGCGGCGCACGGCTACCACGGGCTGACGATCGGCACGATCATGGACGAGCTCGTCCGGCGCACCGCCGGGACCGATGTCGCGGAGTTCTTCCGCAAGGAGATCGGCGACCCGCGCGGCATCGACTTCTACCTGCGCACCCCGCAGGACATCGACCACCGGGTGCGCATGCTGCTGCCCGCCGACCCCGCGCCCGAGCAGCAACAGCAGGGCGGCCCGCCGTGGTCGCCCGACAGCATCTCCGGCCTGGCGTTCAACCTCGCCGCGGCGGCGGAGGACCGCCCCGAGCCGATGCCGAACATCCGGGCCGTCCGCGCCTCCGGCCAGGCCGCGGTCGCGGGGACCGGATCGGCCCGGGGGCTCGCCCGGCTGTACGCGATGTGCGCCGATGAGGTCGACGGGTTCCCGCCGCTGCTGGCCGGCGACACGATCGCCCGGGTCACCCAGATCCAGGCCGTCGGCGAGGACCTCGTGCTGCGGTTCCCGACCCGTTACGGCATCGTCTTCCAGAAGGCCGACGAGCTGCACCCGTACGGCAGCCACCAGGCGTTCGGGCACGACGGGGCAGGCGGCTCGATCGGCATCGCGGACCCGTGGCACGGCGTCGCCTACGCCTGGATCCCCCGGCGGATGTCGTTCCCCGGCGGCGCCGACGCCCGCGGCCTCGGCCTGGCCAAGATCGTGCGCGAGTGCGCGGCCGGCCACGCTGCCGCCGCTGGCCGCTAGCCGCCCGGCCGGCCAAGATCGCCTAGCGAAGATCTTTGTCGTTTCGGCCCCTATGAGGGCCGAAACGCCAAAGATCTTTTCGGATTGATCTTCCTGGGGGTGGTTTACCGGGTCGCCGCGGTTGACTGGCGGACGATGAGCTCGGGCTCGAAGATGACCTGCTGGTGCTGGTGGGCCTCGCCCCCGGCGGACTCCTCCAGCAGCATCCGGGCGGCGGTGCGGCCGAGCTGCTGGCGGGGCTGGCGGACCGAGGTGAGCGGGACCGCGGCGGCGGCCGCGAAGTCGATGTCGTCGTAGCCGACGATCGAGATGTCCTCGGGGACCCGGATCTTGTGCCGGGTCATCTCCTGCAGCACGCCGAGCGCGATGAGGTCGTTGGTGCAGAACACGGCGGTGGGCCGGCCCGCCGTCATGGCCGCGATGTCCGCCCCGGCCTTCTGCCCCGACGCCACGTTGAGCGCCCCGACGTCGATGACGTGCAGGTCCTCGTGGCGCCTGCCCGCGCGTTCGAGGGCGCGCAGCGCGCCCTCGAACCGGTCGGCGACCTGGCGGATGGTGCGCGGGCCGGCGATGAAGGCGATGTGCTGGTGGCCGGCCTCCAGCAGGTGCGAGACGGCGAGGTCGCCACCGAGCACGTCATCCACCGCCACCGAGCACTGGCCGCGGGACGGCGACCGGCTGTCGACGAGGACGACCGGCGTGCCGCGCCGCTGCAGCCGGGCCAGCCGCGAGCTCGCGCCGACCACCGGCGTGATGAGCACGCCCTGCACCCGGTGCTCTTCGAGCAGTTCCAGGTAGCGCTTCTCCTTTCGCTCCTGGTCGTCGCTGTTGCACAGGATGACGGCCAGGCCGGCCTTGTTCGCCTCGTCCTCCACGCCGCGGGCCAGGTCGGTGAAGAACGGGTTGGCCACGTCGAGCACCACGAGCCCGATCGTCCGGCTCCGCCCGGCGCGGAGCTGGCGGGCGGACTCGTTGCGCACGAAGCCGAGCTCCGCGATCGAGGCGCTCACCCGGTCGCGGGTCGGCCTGGCCACGATGTCGGGCCGGTTGAGCACGTTGGAGACCGTGGCGACGGAGACGCCGGCGTGGGCGGCGACCTCCCGGATGCTGACCGACACTCTCACCCGCTTCTGGCTGGACAAGGCGACCGAGCCTTTTCCATTCCGGTTGACCTCGGCGCGGACATTCTGGGATGGCAGGCAGGATGGAAAGGCTTCGTAGTGAAACGATACATCCCGTCGCTACCTGGTGGCTTCGATGTCCGGCCCGGAGAACTCGTGCTGACCGGGCCCGACCTCGAAGACGGCCTCTCCGGCACCGCCCGTCCCGCTGGCACCGCGCGCACCGGGATAGGCGGCGACGGCCCGCGGCGCCCGGCCGGCCGCGTCGCGCACCGCGGACGGCTCCGCGCTCGGCACGTGCACCCGGGCGACGGCGTTGGCCGGGACCTCCACCCGGTAGCCGAACCGGCCGCCGCCGCGTTCCCAGCCGGCCCGGACCGGCCCGCGCACCGACTGGTAGGACCCCTCCGCGCGGTCCAGCGGCCCGCCGGGGTGCGGGCGCAGCACCAGGCGGCCGAAGCCGGCCGTGCCCGGTTCCTGGTCGATGCCCAGCACGAACCGGTACAGCCACTCGCCGACCGAGCCGAGCGAGTAGTGGTTGAACGAGTTCATCCAGGCGGACTGGAAGCCGCGGGCCG
>DAHWEX010000135.1 GCA_027326205.1 Actinomycetota bacterium | reverse complement strand
ACCGTCTCCCTTCGCCTGAAGCTACCATACCCCCGCAGGGTACCTCTAGAGTCGAACGGCCCCGGTGCGCATGACCTTAGTCACCAGTCACCAGTCACCGGCCGCCGGCCGCCGTCAGCCGCCGTGGTGGACGTGGCCGTTCGCGGCGCCGGGCTGCTCGGGTGCGCCGCCCATCATCTTCAGCATCATGCCGCCGCCGGTGCGGGCGAACCGGACGGTCAGCACGGCGGCCAGGACCAGGAAGACGATGTTGAGCCAGGTGGCGTAGTCACGGACAGGGCACGCAGGATCGCCTGCACCGCCTTCTCCTTGCTCGTTCCGCTGCCAGTCTCCAGGGATCGGCAACGTACATACCCCAATAGGGTATTTCAGTAGTGAGGAACGTCGCAGCCCCCACTGGCGCCATCCGGGGAGTTCGCGGCTGCGGCCGCCGGGCCGCCCGGCGCGGGTCCTCGCGGCCAGACCCGGGACTTCAGCTGCTGTAGGGCGCTCCCGCCAGTTCGGGGATTTTGACGGCCGGGGCTTCGCCCGGGGCTTCGCCCGGGGCCGCGGGCGCCAGGTTGAAGACGAACCTGCGGTAGCAGAAGAGCCGGAACAGCGTCGCGAAGACGACGCCGACGACGGTGGCGAGGTTGTAGGAGAGCCGGCCGGTGTCGTGCAGCCAGTAATGGCCGGCATCGACGAAGGCGGCCTGGATCAGCATGCCGACCAGGTTGAAGAAGAAGAACAGCGCCGTCTCGCGCCCCACGTTCGCCGTCTTGCGGTGCTCAAAGGCCCAGTAGCGGTTACCGAGGAAGGTGGCGGACGTCGCGATGCAGGTGGCGATGACGACCGAAGCCGTCGTCCCGGTGCGCCCGTACAGCGCGTTCTGCAACCCGAACTGGACGATCGCCCCCACGATGCCGACGACGCCGAACTTGCCGATCTCGCGGGCCAGCAGCTGAAAACGGAGGTAGGTATCGCGGATCAGACTCAACTGGCTCGGTTCCTCTCGCGGGTGCGGGCGGCCAGACCATGACCTGCTCGTACCGTACCCGCGGTTACCGGCCGGCTACGGCGCTGCCCGTGAACCGTTCGCAATCCGTCAGATCCCGGCGCACCGCTCATCGCCTCCGGCTTGACCTCGTTCCCGGGAGGCAACGGGGTCTGGCCTTGCCCCCTGCCGACCGCCGCCGCGCCCGCCCCGCGGCGCGGCAACCTGCTGGCGGCCAGCCCGCCGGAGACTACGGGACGACGATGACCGGGCAGCGGGCGTTCCGGGCCAGCCAGCCAGGGACCGAGCCGGCCAGGTGGTGCCAGAAGTGCCGTGGCGCGCCGATCACCAGCGCGTCGGCGCTGAACTCGGCCGCGATCGAGGCGAGCTCGCGCGCCGGGCTGCCGCGCCGGGTGCGCACGTGCACCTCCAGTTCGCTCGCGTCGGCGGACTGGTCGAGCTCGGTCAGCAGCCAGCGCTCCAGCGAGTCCGCGTCCCGCAGCAGGCCGACCACCTGGCCGGTCAGCGGTTCGCAGTAGACGCCGGGCGAGGTCACGTAGACCATGAGCAGCGGCCGCCCGAGCCGTCGCGCCATCCCGGCCGCGTAGGCGAGGGCGTTGCGCGAGGAACCCGACCCGTTGTACCCGGCGATAACCGGATGGGCGAGCGAGATCGGGCGCGGCTGAGCGACGTCCTGAATCGGCTCCGGGCGCGGCCGGTCTCGCTGTTCGGGGCGCCGCTGCTCCGGCGTGCCCTCATCCGGGGAAGGCTGGTTCATCCGCGTCCTCGCGGCCAGTGGGGTCGATAGTTTTGTTATAGCAAGTAACCGCCGGGAAGTTAAGCGGAGCCCCTGCTGTAGCTGAGGGAATGCCCTATTTCGCGCAACTTATTCGGGTGGTCCTCGCAGAAGCTGGCAGAACTATAGCCCGCGACGGCGCCCGTGGCAGCAAGTCTGGACTTCCCCGGCTGTTCATCTGGCCGATGGCGGCGAGAAACCGTGACGTTCGTCACCGGGGCATCAGCAGCCTCGGAAGAAACGGACATTTCTCTAGTTCGGCCTCGCACCGCCCATAAACGGAGTAACGCAGCTTCTGCTGCCAGGGCCGTTGCGAGGTGGCACCATAAAGCTGTGGTGGCAGAGCAGGCGCAGCCAGCGCGCGGCACTCAATCCCAGCTCGGGGGGCAGAGCGAGCGCGAGCGGGTCAACGCGACCGCGCGCGCGGTCGTCGAGTCCGCCGCCGACGCGATCGTCGCGTTCAGCACCGACCGCACCGTGATGCTGTGGAACCCGGCCGCGGAGCGGATGTTCGGCTGGGCCGCCGACGAGGTGATCGGCCTCGAGCCGCCGATCATCCCCGAGGAGCACGTCGCCGAGCACAACGCGGTCTTCGAGCGGGTCAGGGGCGGCGGCCAGGTGTCCTTCGCCACCAGGCGGATCCGCAAGGACGGATCGATGCTCGACGTCCGCATCGACACCAGCGCGCTGACCGACAGCGCGGGCGAGGCCATCGGCTGGGTCAACATCTGCCACCAGACCGGCGAGGACGACGTCGTCCGGCACTACATGGCCGAGCGGGCCCGGGTGGTCCGCCGCCTCGGCGACGTGGTCGCCGACATGAACGCCCAGCGCGACCTGGAGTCGGTGCTCGACCGGATCGCCGCGAGCCTGCGCGAGCTGACCGGGGCCGACGCGGGCGGGTTCGTCCTCATCGAGGAGGACCGCCTCCGGCTGGTCTCCACCGCCGGGCTGCCCGACCGGCTGCGCGGCCGGGTGGCCTCGCTGTCGAGCAGCCTGGTCGGGGAACTGCTGCGGTCAGGGAAGACCGTGATGATGGCGACCGGCGAGTCCGGCGGGTTCGACGACCTCATCTGGTCCGCGCTGCCCGGCCTGCACACCATCGCGCTGAGCCTGTCGCACGTCGGCGGCCGCCCCTACGGCGCGCTCTACGCGCTGTACAGCCGCCGGACCCTCAGCCACGTCGAGCTCGAGCTGCTCGAACTGCTCGCCGGGCACGCCGGGGTCGCGCTCACCAACGCGATGGCCTTCGAAGAGGTCGTCAGGCAGCGTGCCCACGAGCGCGCGGTCATCGACGGCAGCGCCGACGGCATCGCGGTGCTCGACGAGGCGGGCAACGTCAAGCAGTGGAACCCCGCCGCGCACCGGATCGCCGGCATGGAGGCCAGCCAGGTGATGGGCGGGCCGCCGCCGTTCCCGCTGCCGGCGCCGGGCGAGCGGCGCACGCACAAGCTGCCGAGCGGGCGCTGGATCGACGTGCTGTGCACCGAGCTCGGCGAGGGCGGCGAGAAGGTGGTCGACTTCCGTGACGTCACCGCCGCCAAGGAGCTTGAAGAGGCCAAGGACCTGTTCCTCGCCACGACCAGCCACGAGCTGCGCACGCCGATCACCGTGGTGCAGGGGTTCGCCTCCACGCTGGCCAGCCGGTGGGAGCAGCTCTCCGACGCCGACCGGCGGGCCGCCGTCCGGACGATCGCGGAGCGGGCCGGGTCGCTCGGCCGGCTCGTGGAACAGCTCCTGCTCGGCGCGCGGGCCGGCGCCGACGCGCTGCCGGTGAACAACGGGCCGTTCGACCTGGCGGCGCTGCTGCGCGCCGCGGTCGTGTCGTTCGGCCCGCTCTCCGACAAGCACCAGGTCGTGCCGGACGTGCCGGCCGACCTGCCGCTCGCGAGCGGCGACTCCATGGCGACCGACATCATCGTCGGCCAGCTACTCGAGAACGCGTTCAAGTACTCGCCGGCCGGCGGGACCGTCACCGTGCGCGCCCGCGCCGTCGGCGCGCTGATCCAGGTCGACATCGAGGACCAGGGCATCGGCATCGCCCCGGGCGACCACGAGCGGATCTTCGAGCGCTTCGTGCAGGGCGAGGCCGGCGACCGCCGCCGGTTCGGCGGCGTCGGCATCGGCCTGTACATCGTCAGGCGGCTGGCCATCGCGCAGCACGGCACGGTGGTCGCCAGGTCCCGGCCCGAGGGCGGCACGATCATGCGGCTCACCCTCGACCAGGCCGACGGGCTCCCGCCCGGGGAGATCTACCTCGGCTAGCTACAGCCGCGCGCGCTCGCGTTCGCGGGGCTCGCCGCCGGTCGCGGCCAGGTACTCGTCGATGACACCGGGGACGTCGTCGCTGTCCCGCAGGATCTGGCCGGCTTCCATCCAGATGACCCGGGTGCAGCTCTGCTCGATCTCGCCCAGGTTGTGCGCCACCAGGAAGACCGTCCCCGCTTCCTCGCGCAACTGCTTGATCCGGTCGTGCGACTTGGTGCGGAACGAGGCGTCGCCGGTCGCCAGCGCCTCGTCGATCATCAGGATCTCGTGGCTCTTGGCGGCGGCGATCGCGAAGCGCAGCCGCTGCGCCATGCCGGTGGAGTAGGCGCGCATCGGCAGGTCGATGAAGTTCCCGACGCCGGAGAAGTCGACGATCTGGCGGTAGCGGGCCTTGACCTCGGCGGGCGCCATGCCCATCGCCAGGCAGCCGAGCACCACGTTCCGCTCGCCGGTGAGGTCGTCAAGCAGTGCGGCGTTGACGCCGAGCAGCGCGGCCTGGCCGGAGGTATAGACGGCGCCGCCCTCCTCGGCGGGGAGCAGCCCGGCGATGGCGCGCAGCAGGGTGGACTTGCCGGACCCGTTGCGGCCGATGACGCCCACCACGTCGCCGTGGTTGACGACGAACGAGATGCCGCGGATCGCGTGCACCTCGCGGATCGAGGCGCGCTTCTGCCGCCGGACCAGCCGCATCAGCGAGGTCGCCGCGGTGCCCTTGTTGCCGCCCGCGCCGTAGACACGGTAGACCACGTGCAGGTTGTCGACCACGACGGTCGGGTCAGCCATGGTGTTACTCACTAGGTTTCTCGGCGGAACGTTTCTCGTCGGAACAGGCGGAACAACGGGCCTTTACCGCCCTCTTGACGTTACCGCCTCGGCGGCGCATACGTGTATCGGTCCCCGCCAGGCCGGGCGTTGTGGGCCATAACACTGCGGAAATCTGAGGGTAACGGTTTCGCTGACGCCCCACGGGGCATTTCGCCCATGCCGGGTTCGTACAGTTCCACGGACGGCGGGGTGTTCATGGAGGTGGCTACGTCGAGCGTGCTGATGCTCCCGTATACGGCCTCTAGCGTTGGCGTTGCTCGCCGACGGCTTATCGGCGAACTTACTGGCGCTGGCGTCTACGAGGCTACGGCGTGTGATGCTGGTCTTGTGCTGAGTGAGCTTATCAGTAACGCGCTACGGCACGCTACGCCGCTGCCCGGCGGCCTGGTCCGGGTGTCGTGGGCGGTAGGCGACGACCGTATCGAGATCGCGGTCAGTGACGGCGGCGGCCCGACCGTGCCGATGATCAACGACCCGGCGGCCAACGCGCTCGGCGGGCGCGGCCTCGGCATCGTCGACCGGTTGTCGCTCCGCTGGGGCGTTTACGCGCGCCAGGACCGGTCGGAGACCACGGTGTGGGCGGCGCTTCCGCTGAGCGGAGACGTGCCGAGCGCCAGCGCGCAGGCTGAAGACGGACTGCGCGGCCGCCACGGAAGCGGACCGCACCTGGTGATCGCATCGTCGCGCGATGGGTAATCGTGTCCGGAAGCGGTGATAATCCCCGGAGAGTCGCCGGGCCGTTCCTCGAGCCCGCGGCGGACGGTGCGTGAGGTGGCGTGAGCTCGCGAATGCTACGCCGGCGCACGCCTGCTAGGTGGCGATACAGGGCAGGTTGATTGTTAAACAGTTATGAATTTAGCCATATCAGGGGCCGGCACGCCTAGCGTTGCTGCGGTACGGGGCGGTATGGTTCCAGCCGTGGAGCTGAAAGTCTCAAGTCGGTCTCAGGGCGATCACGAGCTCGTGATCGCGACCGGCGAAATCGACCTGTACACCGCTCCGCGGCTACAGAGCGAGCTCGCCGCGGTCATCGCCAGCGCTGCCCCGGCGGCCCGCGTGATCGTCGACATGTCGGGCGTGGATTTCTGCGACTCCACGGGCATGAACGTGCTGCTGTCCTGCCTGCGCCAGGCGCGTGAGCGCGGCGGAGAGCTTGAGCTGGCCGCGCCGCGCCCTGCGGTGCGCAAGATCTTGTCGGTGACCGGGCTCGACGCGGTCTTCACCGTGGCGGACTTCGAGTTATCTTCCGGCGCGGCCGCCGCACCGTCCCGGCATGCACTCGGATGCGCGCAACGGCACCGTGCCCCGCTTGAACTAGCATCGCCTGCATGACTTCCGTTGCCGTCGTGATTCCCGCCTACAACGAGGCCGAACGGATCGGCGAGACCGTCACGGCCGCCCGCACCCTGCCCGGCGTCGACGTCGTCGTGGTCGCGAGCGACGGGTCAACGGACGGCACGGTGCGCGCCGCGCTGGACGCCGGCGCCGCGGTGTGGCGGTCGCGCCGTAACCGGGGCAAGGCCGCGGCCATGCTGGCGGGTGCCGAGGCGGTGCGCGCCATCGACCGGCGCGACCCGCGCGACGGCCCGCGCGACCTGCTGTTCCTCGACGCCGACCTCGGGCCGACGGCCGCCAACGCGGGCCCGCTCATCGAGCCGGTCGCGGCCGGCGCCGCCGACGTGACGATCGCGGCGTTCGCCAGCCGGGTCAAGCTGGGCGGGCACGGCTTCGTGGTCCGCCTGTCCGGCGCCGGGATCCGCCGGGCCACCGGCTGGACCCCCAGCCAGCCGCTGAACGGCCAGCGCTGCCTGTCCCGTGCCGCGTTCGAGGCGGCCCGCCCGCTCGCGCCCGGCTTCGGGGTCGAGACCGCGATGACCATCGACCTGAAGCGCAAGGGCCTGCGGGTCGTCGAGGTCGAGGTGGACATGGCCCACCGCGCGACCGGCGGCGACCTCGCGGCGCAACTCCACCGGGGCCGGCAGTTCCTGGATGTCGCCCGGGCCCTCGCGACGAGGGTCCGCTAGGCGAAGCCACGGCCCGTTCGGTGGGACCGTTCTCTTTCTCCCGAACGGGCCGCGGCTCCGCGCCCCGCCGCACCCGCCGCTCCGGAAGCGGGCGGGGCCCGCGGCCCGCGGGCCGCCGCGACCGTGCACCGGGCCGCACGCCGGCTACGGCATGATGGGGTCATGCGTTATGCGTATCTCGGTCCCGAGGGGACGTTTACCGAGGCAGCGGTCGCCGCGCTCACCCGGTCCCGGGCGGGCGAGGTGCAGTTGGTCCCGTGCGCCTCGATCGGCGCGTCGCTGGCGGCCGTGCGGGACGGCGCGGCCGACCGGGCCGTGGTGCCGATCGAGTCGTCCGTCGAGGGCATCGTCACCGCCACGGTCGACGACCTGGCGAGCGGCGCCGACGTGCTCTTGCAGGCCGAGACCCGGCTCCCCATCGAGTTCGCGCTGCTGGCACGCGAGGGCACCGCGCTCGCCGACGTGAAGACGGTCGGCGGTCACCCGCAGGCGGAGGGGCAGTGCCGGCGGTGGCTGGCGGGCAGCCTCCCCGGGCGCGAGTGGGTGCCGTGCCCGTCGAACGCGGAGGCCGCCCGCCGGGTCGGCGAGGGCAGCCTGGACGCCGCGCTGGCGTCGGCGTCCACGGCGGCCCGCTACGGGCTCACCGTGCTGGTCCCGGACGTACACGACCGGTCGAACGCGATGACGCGGTTCGTCGAGGTCGCCCGGCCCGGCTCGCTGCCCGCGCCGACCGGGGCGGACCGGACCTCGCTGGTGGCGTTCCTCGCTCAGGACCACGCGGGCGCGCTGATGGAGATCCTGACCGAGTTCGCCGTGCGCGGGGTCAACCTGACCACGATCCAGTCCCGGCCGACGGGGGACGGGCTTGGCAGCTACTTCTTCTTCATCGACTGCGAGGGGCACATCGACGACGGGCGCGTCGGCGAGGCGATGATGGGCCTGCGCCGGGTGTGCGGCGCGGTGCGCTTCCTTGGCAGCTACCCGCGCAGTGACGGGGGGCGGACGCAGGTCCGCCCCGGCACGTCCGACCCGGAGTTCGCCGAGGCGGCCGCCTGGCTGGCGCGTCTGCGCTACGCCCGCTAGACGTAGTCCGCGGCGAACGGGTCCGTGGTGAACAGGTCAGGCAGTCAAAGGTAGGGACCGGAACCCGGCCGTCCCTGCTGCTGTTCCTGATCCGGAGCGGGCATGAGGCCCGGCGGCAGCGCGCGGCGCATCTGCTCAAGCTGTGCCCGCGCCGCCATCTGCTGCGCGAACAGCGTGGTCTGGATGCCGTGGAAGAGGCCCTCCAGCCAGCCGACGAGCTGGGCCTGCGCGACCCGCAGCTCCGCCTCGCTCGGCGTCGCGTCGCCGAACGGCAGCGACAGCCGCTCAAGCTCCTCGACCAATTCCGGCGCGAGACCGTCCTCCAGCTCCTTGATGGAGTTCTGGTGGATCTCCTTCAGCCGCGCGCGGCTCTGCTCGTCCAGCGGCGCGGACTTAACCTCGTCAAGCAGCTGGCGGATCATGGACCCGATCCGCATGACCTTGGCCGGCTGCTCTACCATCTCGGTGATCGGGCGCTCCTGCGGGCCCTCACCGACCTCGTCCGCGCTGCTCCCGACGGCCATGCCGTCGGGCCCGACGACAACGACCTGGGGCCTTCCCTGGTCTTGTGGGCTGATATCGCTCATGGTTCACACGCTATCGGTTGCCGGCGGTTACTCGGTGCCAAGGGTCAGCACGAGCTTGCCGGTGTGGGTGGACGCGGTCATGATGCGGTGCGCCTCGCCGGCCTGCGCCATGGGCAGCTCGCAGTGGATGACCGGGCGGACCACGCCCGCGTCCACCAGCGGCCAGACGTTCTCCCTGACCGCCGCGACGATGCCGGCCTTCTGCGCCGCGGGGCGCGCCCGCAGCGTGGTGGACATGATCGTGCCGCGCTTGGCCATCAGCAGGCCGAAGTCGAGTTCCGCCTTGCGGCCCTGCTGCAGCCCGATGTTGGCGATCCGGCCGTCCAGCGCGAGCGCGGCGAGGTTCTTCGCGAGGTAGCCGGCCCCGATGATGTCCAGGATGACATCGGCGCCGTGACCGTCCGTGAGCTCCATGAGCTTCTCCGCGAAGTTGTCCTCGCGGTAGTTGATCAGGATGTCGGCGCCGAGTTCCTTGCAGGCGTCGAGCTTCTCCTGGCTGCCCGCCGTGACCGCCACGACCGCGCCGGCGTGCTTGCCGAGCTGGATCGCGGTCGTGCCGATGCCGCTGCCGCCGCCGTGGATGAGCAGGGTCTCGCCCCGCGCCAGCCGGGCGCCGAGGAAGACGTTCGCGTACACGGTGCACACCGTCTCGGGCAGCGCGGCGGCCTCGGTGAGCGTCGTGGTCGCCGGCACCGGCAGCAGTTGGCCCGCGGGGACCGCGACCCGCTCCGCGTAGCCGCCGCCGGATAGCAGGGCGCACACCTCGTCCCCCGGGCGCCATCCGGTCACGCCCGCGCCGACCTGCGCGATGGTGCCCGAGCACTCAAGGCCGGGATAGGGCGGCGCGCCCTTCGGCGGGTCGTAGAGGCCCTGCCGCTGCATCATGTCCGCCCGGTTCACCGCCGAGGCGGCCACGTCGACCAGGACCTCGCCCGGGCCGGGCACCGGATCCGGGACCTCGGTCCACCGCAGAACATCCGGGCCGCCGGGCTCGGTGATGACCACCGCGTGCATAGGTGCTCCTAGCGAGGGAAGGCCAGTTGAAAAGGGTCTCTAACTCTACCGGTGTGCTACTGGGGGGGCGGCCCATGACACCGAACGAGCAGGATGGCGTTCCCGAGACGGAGCAGGAGCCGACGACCACCGAGTTTCACCAGTTCTCCGCTGGCGACGGCGACACTGCCGCCGCTGACGACGCGCTGCCCGCCGTGCCCGCCATGGAGCGACTGCCGGACTACGACGTGCTGCCCGATCCCGGTTTCCCCGAGATGCCGGAGCCGGCGGCGGTTCCCTTCGTCACCGATTACCCGGTCTCCCGGCCGGCGGACGGGCCTGAGGCCGAGGCCTGGCCGCACCCGCCGGTCTGGCCGCCGTCGGCCCCGGCCTTCACGCCGGCCCGCCCCGTCCGGTCGCCGGAGCCCGCCGAGCCCCCGACGCGCCCCGACATTCCCGCGGCGCCCGCGGCGCACAAGCCGGTGCGGTCGCCCGACCCTTACGCCGCGCCGCGCGTGCCGGACGACGCGCCGCCGCTGCACGGGCGGTCGGTCCCGTGGTCGGAGGTCCGCGCGGCGGCGGACTACGCGGCGGCCGGCGAGAAGCCCGCCGCGCCGCCGGAACTGCCGCCGCACCTGCCCCCGTCCGGGGCGCCCGCCACGCCCCCGCCCCCGTACGCGGCTCCGCCCTATGCCGGGCCGCACGCCGGGCGCGCGCGTGCCGTCCAGCCCGAGGCGCCCGCCTCCCCGCCGACCTCCGAGGTGCTCACCTCCGACCTGCTGCTGCCGGGGAAGCGGGCGACGCCGGACGCGGGCTGGCGGCGGGGCGTGTACCGGGCCACCGGCGGCCTCGTCCGGGTCGGCGAGTCCGCTGCCAGCCTGCGCCGCCGTAACCTGGTCAGCCGGGTCAGGACCCCGGTCGCGGGCGGCCACCACCGGATCGCCGTGCTGAGCCTCAAGGGCGGCGTCGGCAAGACCACGGTCACCGTCGGCCTCGGCGCGACGCTGGCGTCGCTGCGCGGCGACCGGGTCATCGCGGTGGACGGCAACCCGGACCGGGGCACGCTCTCGGACAAGGTCCGGCTGCAGACGCCGGCCACCATCCGCGACCTGCTGAACGAGCGCGCCCTGGTGGGGCGGTACGCGGACGTCCGCGCGTTCACCTCCCAGATGCCGAGCAGGCTGGAGATCCTCGCGTCCGACCGCGACCCGGGGGTCTCGGTGGCGTTCAGCGCCGACGACTACCGCGCCGTCGCGGGCGTCCTCGAGCGCTACTACTCGATCTGCATCACCGACTGCGGCACCGGCCTGCTGCACTCGGCGATGGCGGGCATCCTCGAACTCGCCGACCAGATCGTCCTGGTCAGCTCCCCGTCCGTGGACGGCGCGCGCAGCGCGAGCGCCACCCTCGACTGGCTGGAGGCGCACGGCTACGGCGACCTGGTGCGCGGCGGCGTGGTCGTGGTGTCCGCCGTCCGCGGCAAGAGCAAGTCCACGGTCGACCTGGACCGCCTCGAGCAGCACTTCGCCGCCCGCTGCCGCGCCGTGGTGCGGGTCCCGTACGACCCGCACCTGGAGGAGGGCGCGGAGTTCGACCTGGACTACCTCAGCCAGGAAACCGCCGACGCCTACCTGACCCTGGCCGCCGAGGTAGCCGACGATTTCCCCCGCCCCGGCCGCTCCGTCGCCGGGGCAGCGCCAGGCTTCCCCTTGCCGTAAAGTTGGTCTCGTTGGAGGGCTCGCCTAGTGGCCGATGTCGGCAGTCTTGAAAACTGCTAAGTTGGGTGACAGACTTCGTGGGTTCGAATCCCACGCCCTCTGCCGGGTGGAACCTGGGCCCGTTCGGGATCCTGAGAAATGGGATCCCGAGCGGGCCCGCAGTTTGACGCCCGCGGTCAGTGGGGGAGCGCTCCTAGCGTTGTCACCTCCAGGGAGCCGGAGGCGTAGCGGTCGCGCAGGGTGGTCTTCTGGAACTTGCCGACCGACGTCTTCGGGACCTCGTCGATGAAGGCCCAGCGCTCGGGGAGCTGCCAGCGCGGGATCCGCTCGCTCAGGTAGGCGCGCAGTTCGTCCGGGGTGACCGGGTCCGCGCCCGGGGCGCGGACGACGGCGGCCAGCGGGCGCTCGCCCCACTTCTCGTCCGGCACGCCGATCACGGCCGCCTCGGCGACGGCCGGGTGCGCCATGATCAGGTTCTCCAGTTCCATCGACGAGATCCACTCGCCGCCCGACTTGATCACGTCCTTGGCCCGGTCGGTGAGCCGGACGAAGCCCTCCGCGTCCAGCGTCCCGACGTCCCCGGTGCGCAGCCAGCCGTCGTGGAACTTCTCCGGGGCGCTGTCCTGGTAGTAGGACCCGGTGATCCACGGGCCGCGGCACTCAAGCTCGCCCACCGCCTTGCCGTCGGACGGCAGGATCTGGCCGTCGTCGCTGCTGAGCCGTCCTTCGACGCCGCAGAACAGCCGTCCCTGCGACGCCCGGTACGGCCATACCGCCTCGCCGGTGACCCCGGCGGGCTCGCGGGCGATCGAGCCGAGCGGCGAGAGCTCGGTCATTCCCCAGGCGTGCGTCATCGTGAGGCCGAACTCGTCGCGGTACGCGCGCATCACCGACTCGGGCAGCGCCGAGCCGCCGCAGATCAGGGTCCGCAGCGAGGAGATGTCGCCGCCGGAGGCCCGCAGGAAGGCGAGCACGCCCTGCCAGATCGTGGGCACCCCCGCGCCCACCGTGACCTTCTCGGTCTCGATGAGGTTGACGATGACGGAGGGAATCATGAACCGGTCCGGCATGACCAGGTCGGCACCGGACATCATGGCCGCATACGGCAGCCCCCAGGCGTTCGCGTGGAACTGCGGCACGATCGGCATGATCCGGTCGTGCTCGCCGACGCCGAGTCCGTTCACGGTGCAGGCCGCCATGGAGTGCAGGTACGAGGAGCGGTGGCTGTAGGCGACGCCCTTGGGCAGCCCGGTGGTCCCGCTGGTGTAGCACATGGCGGCCGCGGAGCGCTCGTCAAGCTCGGGCCAGTCGAAGCTGCCGGCCGCCGCGGCGAGCAGCGACTCGTAGGAGTGGACCTCGTGGCCGGGGCCCTCGAGCGTGCCGAGCGCAGCCGCGTCGGCGGCCCCGGAGACGATCACGTGCTTGATCGTCTGCGCCAGCGGCAGCACCTTGGCGAACAGCGGGATCAGCGACGCGTCCACGATCACCGCGTAGTCGGCGGCGTGCGTGGCGATGTAGCCGACCTGGTCCGCGGCCAGCCGCAGGTTCAGCGTGTGCAGCACGGCGCCCATCGACGGGATGGCCAGGTACGCCTCGAGGTGCTCGGCGTTGTTCCACATGAACGTCCCGACCCGCTGGTCGCCGTCCACGCCGAGTTCCCGCAGCGCGTTGGCGAGCCGGGCGGCGCGCTCGCCGACGGCGGCGTAGCCGCGCCGCCTGGAAGACTCATCGCCGCCGCAGGTGACGACCTCCTTGTCACCGAAAATGGTGGTCCCGTACCGCAGGATCGTGGTGATCGTCAGCGGGTAGTCCATCATCGTGCTGTCCATAGACGGACTGCGCCTCCTCGTTGAGTTCCCCGGACCGGTTCCCCGGATAGTCGTCCGGGAGTCTCCTTTGAAGGTGATAGTGCCACGTACTCGCGGTGCTTTACACCCCCCGGGGGGCGGCGGACGTCACGAAGGCTCGCGCGGGGCGGGCTGGGGATCCGCGCCGAGTCCGGCGTCCCCGGCACCGGCGGCGGGGTCGGCCCCGGTGCCGGTGCCGGTGCCGCGAGTAATCCGCTACAGCTCTCTAACCTTGTATAAGAAAAACTCAAGACAAAAGAATAGAACCGATAATCCCGCCGAACGGTCCGTCGCCGCGCCGCCGCCGTCGTCCTCATCCTGGCTGGTTGCGGAGGAACTTGCCGAAGTGCGGGACCGTGAACGCGATCAGGCCGCGTTCCGAGCTGTAGATCAGGCCCTTCTTGATCAGGCCGTCTCGCGCCGGGGAGAGGCTGGACGGCTTGCGGCCGAGTTCGTCGGCCACGTTGGCCGTGGGCACCGGCTCGTCGCCGATCGCGGCCATCGCGCGCATGTACTCGCGCTCGGCCGGGGTGGCGCGCTCGTAGCGGGAGCCGAAGAAGCCGACCGCCAGCTCGCCCTCCGCCTCGGGCGCCGCGACGGCGACGTCGGCCGCGGCGATCGGGCTCGCGGCGGCGACGTCCCACGTCACCTTGCCGTAGGCCTGCACGAAGTAGGGATAGCCGTCGGCGGCCGCATACAGCGCGTCGAGGGCGTCCTGCTTGAAGTACACGTCCTCGCGCTCAGCGGGGGCGAGGAGGGCCTGGTCGGCCGCGTCCCGGTCCAGCCGGTCGATCCTGGCGTAGCGGAACAGCCGTTCGGAGTAGCTCTTGCTCGCCGACAGCACCGAGGGCAGGTGCGGCAGGCCGGCGCCGACCACGATGAGCGGCCCGCCGATCTGGGAGAGCTCGTGGCAGGCGGCGCACAGCGCGGAGACGTCCGGGGCCGGGACGTCCTGCATCTCATCGACGAACAGGGCGATGCCGACGCCCAGGTCGGCGGCGACCGAGGCGGCGTCGGTGAACAGTTCGGTCAGGTCGACCTCGAGGTCGCCGGAGTCGGCCCGGCCGCGGGCGGCGGGCACGTCGATGCCGAACTGGAGGCCGGCCGCGGCCCCCTTCGGCGCGTTCGGGTCGCGGAGCGCGAACGCCTTGAGGACGCCGAGGAAGTCGTCGATCCGGTCCGGGGCGCGGTGCCGGGGGGCGAGCTCGCGCACCGCCATGTGCAGGGCGCTGGCGACCGGACGGCGGATGGACTGATCCGGCCTGGCCTCAAGCTTGCCGGTGCCCCACAGGCGCTGCAGGGCCATCGACCGGAACGTGTTGAGCAGCACGGTCTTGCCGACGCCGCGCAGGCCGGTGAGCACCATGGACCGCTCGGGCCTGGCCCTGGCCACGCGCTCCAGCACTACCTCGAACTGGCTGATCTCCCGGTCTCGCCCGGCGAGTTCCGGCGGTCGCTGCCCGGCACCGGGTGCGTAGGGGTTCCGTACGGGGTCCACGATCGGACTCTATGCCGCCCTCTAGCGAGACCCGTAGATTTCGGTAGAGAGTCGTACGGCGTGTCGCGCATAACCGCGCGGATGGCCGGCATTCGCACATCGCGCGAAGCCGCGCCGGAGGTTCGGGAATCGGGAAGGCGGCCGGAGGCCACCGAACAGCGTTCTCCTAAGCGTTCTTCCCTGGGCGTTTTCCCCTGGGCGTTTTCCCCCGAGCGTTCTCTCCTGCGGCCGGACTAGTTGTTCCGGCCGAGGAAGCGCTTGTGGGCTTCGGCGAGCCGGAGGTAAGCCCTGGCCGCGATCTCGGCGCGGCGGGCCGCGTACTCCTGCGGCGCCATGGCGTACCGGGTGAGCTGGACCTGGACAGCAGCGAGTTCGGACTCGTACTCGTCCTCGATCGTCAGCGCGTCATCGATGTACTGGCTGTCTGCCTTGCTCATGTTGACGGTCAACGCTGTGTGCCCTTTCATCCTGCACCCCCGGCATGACAGTCTTCCGCATCGCGGTCATTGCACGGGCTAACCTGGACAAACTCATTTTTCACAACAGAAACAGCCATGATTGATAATCACACGCGGTCATTGCCGTAGTCGGGCGTTATGTGTGATCTAGGTCACATAGCGGTATCAGGCCCGTTCATCCCGAGGTACTTGGCTCGTCGTCCCGCTGCGGGACCGGGCGGGAGGAAACGGGCGTGCCGTTGATGCGCGCCAGGTAGTCGTTGTAAGCCGCGAGTTGGTCGTCGTCCTCGTCGAGGTCGGCGTTCCGCGCGGCACCGCCGGCCGGCTCACGGCCGGCGGCCGTGGCGGGACTGGCCTCGGCCATCCGGTCGGCCATGCTCGCCCTGCGGGCCGACTCAAGCCAGCCCATGGAGACCGAGGGCCTGGTCTCCCTGGTCCATTGGAAGAACGTCACCATGATCACCACGAACATGATCGCCGCACCGCCGATCCACATCACCGCGCCGCCCTCGTGCAGGTCGTTGACCGGCGAGGGGCCCCACGAGCGCGGGTTCATCGGCGCGAACGGATCGTTCTGGTAGGAGCCGAGCACGACCCCGGTGAACGCGTCGACCGGCATGGCGATGAACAGCAGGAAGAGCCGGAGCGGGTACGACACCTTCCACTTGATCGGCTCCCGGCCGAGCAGCGGCAGGAAGTACAGGTACCCGACGACGAGGTAGAGGACGTGCTCGGACTGGTGGATCCACTCGTGCTCGGTGACCAGGTTCATGAAGTCGGTCAGGTGCGTGCCCACGATGGTCGCGACATAGGCGAGCACGCCGAACACCGGCCAGGTGATCCACTGGACCGGGTGCGACCGCAGCAGCCGCTTGACCCCGGTGTGCAGCGGGTTCCTGCTCGCGTGCAGGAGCAGGGTGGCCGGCTGGCCCGACACGAGCAGCGGCGGGGCGACCATGATCAGCAGCAGGTGCTGGATCATGTGGTCCCAGAACAGCGTGCCGTCGTAGGTGCCGATCCCGCTCTGCGTCGCCACGTTGATGACGAGCAGCCCGAGGAGGAACGGAACGGTCCGGCGCAGCGGCCAGGGCCGTGCCGGGTGACGCTGCCGCACCCGGCTGACGCCCCAGAGGTACGCCGCCGCGGCCAGTGCGGTGAACGCGGTGACAATCGGCGCGAACTGCCAGTTGGTGGCGGCTTCACTCCAGCTGAACGGCGGCAACATGGCGACTCCTCCTTGACAGGAAGCCTACCCCGCTACTACGAGTCGTCGTAGAGAAGCGCCCGCCGCTCAACTGGTTCGGGTCAGCTGGCCGAGGGCGAAGGCCAGTTGCAGGTGATCGTCGGGTCGACGCCCAGGTAGTTGAGCGGGCCGGTAACCATCGTCGCCGCGATAGTCGCTCCCGAACTGCAGGTGGACGGCACGTTGCTGAAGTAGCCGCGCTGCCCGCAGGCCGCCGCGCCGATAATCAGCCAGGCGAAGAGGATCAGGGTTTTCCGCGACATCGTCCCCTCCGTCTCCTCCCGGGAACGCCCGTACAGTACCTAACCAGGATAATAGCGGGCCGAGGCCAGCAACCGCCGCCATTGACCCACCGCCGCGCCGGAGGCAGGTAACGGCAGGCACGGGTAAGAGCGCCGGCGGGAGGGACTCGGCCGCCGCGAGTCGCGCATTCGAGGCGGCGACCTGCTCGGGGTCGATCTCGAAACCGATGTAGGAGCAGCCGAGCGACAGCGCGGCGAGGCCGGACGTGCCGCTGCCGGAGAACGGGTCGAGGACCACCACGTCCCGCCCCGTCCGGCCCAGGGCGGAAACGCAGCGTCGCGGCAGTTCCAGCGGGAACCGGGAGTAATGCGCCGGCCCGGACATGCGCTCGTTCGAGAACTCCCAGACAGACTTGACCGGCGGGTCGGTCAAGAAGGCGTGCTTCTCCGAGGCGGCGAACAGGTAGATCGGCTCGTGCGCCCGGTGCGGCCGCCGGCACCGCCCCTCCGGCATGGGGTTCTTCTTCCGCCAGATCACCTCGCCGCGCAGCAGCCAGCCTTCGTCGCACATCCCGATGACCACGCGGTACGGCAGGGCGAGCAGGTTGCCGTAGCTGAGCCAGGGCGCGGAGGTCTTCCTGAGGTAGGCCTTGCGCCGGGCGCGGGGCTTGATGTAAGCGGAGTTGTCCTCGTCAAGCCCGGTCCGGCCGGGACCGAGGGAACTGTAGTCGCGGTCATCGGGCCGCCAGTTCACCGGCGTGTTGTAGGCGTCGCCGAGGTTGACCCAGACGATGCCGTCCTGCTTGACCTTCGGCTTGAGCACCCGGAAGATCTCGACCAGCCGCCGGACGTACTCCCTCGGGTCTTCCTCCACCCCCATGCCGGCGGACGTCCGCTGCCCCCAGTACGGCGGCGACGTAACCAGCACGTCGACGCTCTCATCAGGCAAGTCCGCGCCGAGCTCCGCGCAGTCCCCCAGCGCAACCCGGTTCACCAGATAGGGACCAACCTTGCCTTGGCCCATCCGTCCTCCGCGCCCACCGACATCAGGAGTGCCCCACTCTAGAGGATGCCCCGCCCCCCCGCCCCAGCCCTCGGCACCTCGCCGACCGCCTCAGCCTCGCGTATTCCAGCATTTTCACGCTTTCTCCCACTTTTGCTGCCCGTCAGGGCGCCCGCACGCGACGATGGATGCCCTGAACGGCACGGTTGGGGATGCCATGCCGGTAATCGTGGGGATCATCATGCTCAAGAGGGTTGGACTCCCCGTCGTCGGCGGGGTGGTACTTGCCGCCGTCGCGATAGTCGCGCTCGTTTTCCTGCTCAATTCGTTGCAGTCGCCGCCACAGCAGTTGGCGGACAGCCAGGGGACCTCCGTCGCCTCGGTCAGCGCGGCCACGACCAACACGGCTGGCAGCCCCGCTAAGGGCACCCAGAAGCCACGCGGCGACACCAGCCAGCCAGTCGCGGGTGCTGCTGCCCCTGACCTGGTCCGGACGGTGACGCGGACGGTAGTGCGGACAGAAAAGAAGCAGGTCGCAGGGAAGGAAGTCACTGTCCGGGTCACGACCACCGCGACAGCGGTGGTTACCGCGTCCGCTGCAGCGGACCCGGGCAGCACGTCGGCAGCCGCCGCGGCCGCGCCCTCGTCGAGCAGCCCGGCTCCGGGCGACGCCACGTCCGCCGCCGCGGCTTCCCCTGCCGCGGCTTCCCTTGCCCCGGCCGCGACCCCGTCCCCCACGCCGACCGCTGACGCCGGCGAGCCGTCGCCAGGCGGGCCCTGCACGCAAGGACGGGCTGAGGCCAGCATCAACGGCGAGGCTTTCTACTGCGGGTGGGGATCGGTTTGGATCCCGGTCCCGGAGCTGAACCCGATCGACACACCGCCGCCGTGTGACGCCGGCGTCGTGGGAACCAGGTTCGACAACGGCCAGTATGTCTGTGGAGAAGAGGGAATCAGCACCTACCTGTGGGTTTACGCCCCGGCCCCCACCGCCACCCCTACTTCCGCATCGTGATCGTTCACCTCGTCGCCTGAACGCGGATGCCCGCCTCGGTTGGCAGACCTGTTACACCCCGGAGGCAAGCAGTCTGGCCGACACAGACACCACGGTCCGTTCCGCGGAATCCAAGACTGGCACCACCGCCGTCACCCTTGCTGATGACATCCGATCTAGCACGCAACCCGAGTTGTGGCCAGCAATTCTCGAAGAA
>DAHWEX010000120.1 GCA_027326205.1 Actinomycetota bacterium | reverse complement strand
AGGCCGCGATCGCCTCGGCGGCGGCGCGAGCGCCCGCCGGGTCCACCCCCTTCAGCGTGACGGTCAACTCCGCGTCCTGCCCGCCCGGCTCCAGGGTGAAGTCGCCGGCGACCGCGGCCACCTGCGCGCGGACGTCGGGGTCTTGGTGCGGGAGCGGGGGCGGCGCGCCCCGCGCGAGCGCCCGCAGCCGGGCGCCCTCGATGACCAGCGGCACCGGGCCCGCCACGTCGATGACCACCGCGTCGGCCTGCTCGGCCGCCACGGCCGGCCACAGGCTCTGGGCCGGAACCGGAACCGGGCGGGCGTCCGCCCGCCACCGCCGGACCGTGTCCGTGGCGGTGAACGCGATGACCGCCTTGCGGCCGTCGTTGCCGATCAGCGTCGGGAGCGCCATCTCGGTTTCCTTCTCCGCGCCGTCGTCGCGGGCCGCGGTGAGGACGGCGACGACCGGGACGAGCAGACGGCTCGCGGCGACCGCGGCGAGCACCGCGTGCTCCGCCACCTGCCCGGCGGCGTAGGCGGCGAGGGCCGAGGCGACGGCCGGGTCCGCCTCGCCCGTGTCTCCCGACGGCCGGATCACTGGCACGGACCCGACCCTACCGCCGGCGGCCGGGTCCCCGGGCCCGCCGCCGCGGGCTACTCAATGTAGCGAAATCCATGAAAGCCGTATTTAACGGTGGGTATCGTCGAACTCCACGGCACAATGGTTTAGCACACCTGCCGGATATGGGAGTCTCTTGACCTGCGGCGACGTGCAGGGCTTCCGCACCAGGTCACCAGTGTGTGCGGAGCAGAAGAAACAGCGCCAGCGGGAGGGAGCAGTTCCGTGGGTTCGGCACGCGAGCCGGCACAAGCCGCGCGGATACTTCCCGGTACGCCGATGCGCAAGGTCATACCGCCCCGGATGGTCGGGCCGTACATGAGCGGCCAGCGCGGCGTGATCGCCGGGTACGTTCACCGGGTCGCGGACGTCCTGTTCCGCAACGCGGCAGACGCGTTCTACGCGCTCGGCCTAGGCTACGAGGGGTCGGACTTCAAGCCTGACATGGCGGAGCTCTACTTCCTGTGCTGGCAGGCACGGGAGATCGACGGGTACGTGCCGGTGAACATGCGGGGCGTACCCGGGCGGGTGGAGTTCTACCTGGAGCCGATCCAGATACCGGTCGGCACGACACTGTGCCGGCTGGCGAACGCGGGCGAGGAATCAGTCGCCCGGTATGACGGACTGGCCTGGCGGCGGCCGAGGGAGGGGTAAAGCTCGTGCGGTACCGGCTCATGGCTTCCTACCTTGGCGCGTCCTATCAGGCCGCCGTTGGCCCCTCCGACCGCGACGTCACGCTGTTCGCGGCGCCGCCGCCACCGGAGGAACACGGCTTCTCTCCCGCCCCTGGCGGGATCTGGCGCAAGCAGGTGCGGCTCGACGACCTCAACGCGCTCTGGGAGTCACGCCCCATCGGCTCCTACCACGGAGAGCCGTGCCTGGTCCTCGATGACCTTGGCGACCGGCTGCACATCGTCTACCTGGGCATGGAGGAGCGGCGGGCGTCGCAACTCGGGTACTGGGAGGTCGACCGCGGCGTCTTCGAAGTCGTCGTGCCTCGGTACGAGATCACCGACCTGGCCGAGGAACGGCACGAGTTCCCGAT
>DAHWEX010000109.1 GCA_027326205.1 Actinomycetota bacterium | reverse complement strand
TGTCACCTCACTCATCGCCCACAAGGCACGGCAGTCGGCCGCCCGGCTGAAGGCCGGCGAGCTATGGGAAGATCGTGGCCTGGTCTTCACCACCGCTATCGGCACTCCGCTGGACGCGCACAACGTCCGCCGCTCGTTCCGCCGCATCACCAAAGCCGCCGGCCTAGGCGAGAACTGGACGCCGCGCGAGCTGCGCCACTCGTTCGTGTCCATCATGAGCGACAACGGAGTCACCATCGAGCAGATAGCCGACCTCGTCGGCCACCGCACGACGATCACGACCCAGAAGGTCTACCGGCATCAGCTCAAGCCCGTCATCAGCACGGGCGCGACCGCCATGAACACCATCTTCAAGAACAAGAGTGCCCAGCTGACGAGCTAGGCACTTGGCTCCCGTTTCGGCTCCCGACGACCGCCCCGGCTCCTAGAACCCCGTGGAGCTAAGGGGATTCGAACCCCTGACCCCCTGCATGCAAGGCAGGTGCGCTACCACTGCGCCATAGCCCCGAGATTTACCTTGTTCAGGGTACCAGTCACTAGTCGTGGACGTGGAGGACGGGTCGCGGCGGGATAGCGCCGGCGCGCTAGGCTGCGCCGGCTGGTCGTCACTTGAGCAAGCGGGACATGCGCCGGTCGGCCAGCGGCTTGCCGCCCGTCTGGCAGGTCGCGCAGTACTGCAGCGAAGAGTCGGCGAACGAGACCTCGCGTATCACGTCCCCGCATACCGGGCAGGGCTGTCCGGTCTTGCCGTGCACCCGCAGCCCGGTCTTCTTCTCGCCCTTCAGGTCGGCCGCCGCGAGGCCCGCCGAGCGCTCCACCGCCTCGCGCAGGGTGGTCACGATCGCCGAGTGCAGTGCCGCCACCTCTTCGGGGGTGAAACTCGACGAGAGCTTGAACGGGGACATCTTCGCCGCGTGCAGGACCTCGTCGGAGTAGGCGTTGCCGATCCCCGCGATGATGTGCTGGTCGCGCAGCACGCCCTTGATCTGCGTGCGCCGACCGCCGAGGATGGCGGACAGCGCGGCGACGTCGAAGTCGTCCGCCAGCGGTTCGGGTCCGAGCGTGGCGACGCCGGGCACGTCGCCGGCTTCCTTGACCAGGTAGACGGCGAGCCGCTTCTGCGTGCCCTGCTCGGTGAGGTCGAACCCGGCGCCGTCGTCGAGGATGAGCCGGAAGGCGAGCGGGCTCTTGCCGGGCTTGACCGGCTTGTCCGGCATGTCTTCGCGCCAGCGCAGCCAGCCCGCCCGGGCCAGGTGGAACACCAGGTGAAGTTCGCCGTCGGCGCCGGACGCGGTCAGGTCGAGGAACTTACCGTGCCGTGCCACTTCGGTGACCGACCGTCCGGTCAGCGCGGTGAGCGGCGGGTCGAAGGTCTTCAGCACGGCGAAGGACGCCGCGTCGGCACGGGCGATCGCGTGACCGCTGGCCCGCGTGCGCAGGAAAGCGGCGAGCGCTTCGACTTCCGGCAGCTCAGGCATACCTAAGTGTAAGTCGCGGCGTTCCTCGCGTCCCTGCGCTATACCTCGGCGAGGAGGTCGGAAAGGGCCGTGATGCGGTCGAGCACGTGGGTCGCGCCCGCCTCTCGCAGTGCCGCGGCCCGGCGGCCGCTGCCCAGCCCGACCAGGATCCGCGCCCCGGCCCGGTAGCCGGAGAGCACGCCGTCCGGCGTGGCACTGACCACCGCGACCTCGCGCACGTCGGCCGCGCCGACCCTGAGCATCGCGATGAATACCGGGTCGGGCCAGGGGAAGCCGCGCGGCGTGTCGTCGCCGCACAGGACCAGGTCGGCCGCGCGCAGCAGGCCGAGCAACTCGCGGCCGCAGGAACGCCTCGACAGCATGGTGAGCAGGCAGGTCTTGGCACCAGCCCCCGCCACCTTGCCGATCGCGTCGGCGACGTCGGACGGCACCTCGAGTCCGAAACGCTGCGCGGCCGCGGGGAACGACTGCTCGAACGCCAGCGACGCCGCCTGAGCGCGCGACTCGTCCCGGTCGAACAGGTCGCGGAACACGGCATCCGGCGGGCGGCCGTAGGAGCGGTCGAACCTGACCATCGAGCGAGCGTAGTCCTGGGTTCCCGTGACGATGCCCTGCGTCGCGATCGCCTCGGCGAACGCACGCTCCACGATCGAGCTGTCGATGACGATGCTCGCCAGGTCTAGACAGACCAGCGAAATCGGAGGTGTATCGGTCATCGCACGCGCCTAATGGCCTAACGGCCTAGGAGGAAAACAGGCAGCTGTCAGTAGTCGTCGGCGGAAGTCGCCTCGCTCCACAGATCGAGGTCGGCACGCTGGGCCTGGACCTTCCGCCACACCGCGAAACCGCCAAGCAAAACCACGATGAGGATGAGCAGCTTCTTCATGCCCGCTAGCCTACCCCTCGCCCGGCGAGGTCTCGCTCAAGCTTTGCAAGGACCGGCCCCCCGGTTTCCGGAACGTTGCGCCAGAACCGCGGAACTGGTCCCACTCCGCGCGGTTTTGCGGCTTTTGCCCGGTCAGCGCCACCGGCCCCCTCGGGTGCGCTGCCGTCCCGCCTAAGCACGGAGCGCCGCGAATGCCGCAAACCGGACATAATCCTAACAACTAAAGGCCACGACACCCCAAGGATTTCGTGGCCTTTTACCTGGTGGGGGTACGTGGACTTGAACCACGGACCTCTTCCTTATCAGGGAAGCGCTCTAACCGACTGAGCTATACCCCCGCTCGGGTACCGCCGCGAGGCGACTTCGCTACTCTATCGCATCCGGAAGGGTGGTTCAGTCTGTCTCGCGGAGCGTGACCTCGATGCCGCCGATGGTCTTGGCGATCAGGTTGTAGATGACCGAGCCGACGGTGCATATCGCGGTGATGAGGACGATGTTCAGGGCACCGAGCATGGCCGTGTAGCCGAGGATGAGGGACGGGGAGGTCCAGTGCGAGATGTTCGTGCCCGTCGTGCCCTGGCTGGAGGTCATCGTGGAGACCGTGTGCTGGAGCGAGTCGAAGACGCCGAGCGCGGTCAGCACCATGTAGAGCAGGGCGACGGCGACGAACAGGATGATGAGGGCCACGACCGATGCCACGAAGCTGAACTTCATGACCGACCACGGCTCGACCCGGGAGAGGGTCAGCATGGCCTGGCGCTTGCTTGGCTTCTTGCGCACCTGGGCGCCCCTGGGGGCGGTACCGCTGCCGCGCCGCTGCCAGGCGGAGGTGACGGAACCGGCCAGGCCCGCGGCCGCGCCGGTTGCCGCCGAGGCGGCTCCGGCGGTTACCGAGCCGACGGAGCTGGCGGAGAAGCCGCTCCCCGACGTGCCGCCGGACGCCGCGGTCGTTGTCGTCGAGTCCGGCCCGGTCGGCCACTCCGAGTGCGAGTAGGCCGGCGTCCAGTCGGTGGAACCCGCGTAGGACTGGGTTGAGGCCGACACCGGCGGTGCGAGGGTCGCCTCCGCCCGCGTGAACGACGGTTTCTGCTCGCTCTTGGGCGCTGGCTTGACGTCTTCCGCCACGGTGGCCGGAGCCTCCGTGCCCGCGGTGGTCTCCCCCGAGGTCATTGTCTGTCGGCTCCCTTGCCATCCGGGGCCTTGCCCCTCGGCCGCCCTCTCCGCAGAGGTGCGGCCCTTTCCCTTGCCGATTATGTCGGCGGGCAGCGGGGCTACCGCGGCCGGCTCATCGTCCGCCGTCTCCTTGACCACAGGAAGTTCCTCGGTCGCGGCCGCGGCGCCACCGGAGGATTTCCCGCCGGATTCCTGGGAATTCGATGCGCTGGATCCGTTAGCCCTGTTCTCCCGCTGCGCCACTCCGGAACGTGACGCCTCAGCTCTCGTCCGTGATGGTGCCATGATGCCATTGTCAGCGACCGTGTCCGCGGCCACCGCATCTGGGTCGGCTTTCGGAACCGGGGGGGCCATGATAAGCGGCGGTTGAGTCGATCGTCCCGCCTCGTCCATGCCGTCCTCCTCGGTACTCGCTGGTGCACCTATGTACCTTTTCGTTGACACTATCCGAGAGTCAGCGAACATCAGACGCCGCTACCCGTCTGTTCGTTGCGTCAACCGCTCATTCGTTATCAGAATCCGTGTCCGCAGGAGTATCCACAGGCGTGTCCGCCGGTTCGTCCACAGGCTCGTCCACAGCCTCGTCCACAGGTTCCGCCTCCGCATTGCGCGCCAGCGCCACCACGGTGGTCCCGGCCGCGAGGTTCATCAGCCGGACGCCCATCGTCACCCGTCCGGTCTGCCGCACCTCGCTCGCCCGGGTCCGGATGACACCGCCGTTCGACGTGATCGCGAAGACCTCGTCCTCCGGCCGGACCACCAGGGCGCCGACCAGGCTGCCGCGGTCCTCGGTGATCTGGGCCGTCATGACCCCGAGACCGCCTCGGTTCCGCAGCGGGTACTGGTCAGCGGGCGTTCGCTTAGCGTATCCGCCTTCCGTGGCCACCAGCACGTCCTCCGCGTCGGTGACCACGTACATGCCGAGCAGTTCGTCGCCTTCGTTGAACCGCATCCCGATCACACCGGACGTCGCCCGGCCGAGCGGCCGCATCTGGTCATCGCTCGCGTTGAACCTGATCGCCTGCGCGCCCTTGCTCACCAGGAGGAGGTCCTCATCCGGTGACACGAGCGCGGCGCCGATCACCTCGTCGTCCTCGCGGAGGTTGATCGCGATCAGGCCGCCGGCCCGGGCCGAGTCGTACTCCGACAACCGCGACTTCTTCACCAGGCCCGAACGGGTGGCGAGCACGAGGTAGGGCGCCACCGTGTAGTCCCGCAGGGTGAGCACCTCGGCGATCTGCTCGTCCGGCTGGAAGGCCAGCAGGTTGGCCACGTGCTGGCCCCGGGCGTCCCGGCCGGTGTCGGGGAACTCGTACCCCTTGGCCCGGTAGACCCGGCCCTTGTTCGTGAAGAACAGGATCCAGTGATGCGTCGAGGTGACGAAGAAGTGGTCGACGATGTCGTCGGACCGCAGCGCGGCGCCGCGCACGCCCTTCCCGCCGCGCTTCTGCGCCCGGTACTGGTCGGTGTTGGTGCGCTTGGCGTACCCGCCGCGGGTGATCGTCACGACGATGTCGGACTCCGCGATCAGGTCCTCGTCGGCGACCTCGCCGTCGTAGGCGATGATCTCGGTCCGGCGCGCGTCGCCGTACTTGGCCACGATCTCGCCGAGCTCGGTCCCGATGATCTCCCGCTGCCGCACGGGCGAGTCGAGGATCGCCTGGAGGTCGGCGATCTGCGCCTCGAGCTTGTCGCGCTCGTCGATCAGCTCCTGCCGCTCCAGGGCGGCCAGCTTGCGCAGCTGCATGTCGAGAATGGCGCGCGCCTGGATCTCGTCGATGTTCAGCAGCCCCATGAGGCCGGCCTGCGCTGCCTGCGCCGACTCAGACCCGCGGATCAGGGCGATTACCTGGTCGATCGCGTCGATCGCGGCGATCAGCGCGGCGACGATGTGCAGCCGCTCCTGGGCCTTGCGCAGCCGGAACCGGGTCCGCCGCTGAATGACCTCGATCTGGTGCGCGACCCAGTAGCGGATCATCTGGTCCAGGCGCAGGGTGCGCGGCACCCCGTCGACCAGCGCCAGCATGATCACGCCGAACGTGTCCTGCAGCTGCGTGTGCTTGTACAGGTTGTTCAGCACGACCTTGGCGATCGCGTCGCGCTTGAGCACGATCACGAGCCGCTGGCCGGTCCGGCCGCTGGTCTCGTCGCGGACGTCCGCGATCCCGGTGAGCCGCCCGTCCTTGACCAGCTCGGCGATCTTGGAGGCCAGGTTGTCCGGGTTGACCTGGAACGGGAGCTCCTTGACGACCAGGCACTGCCGGCCGTGGATCTCCTCGTGCTCGATCACGGCCCGCATCATGATCGAGCCGCGCCCGGTCCGGTAGGCCTCGCGGATGCCGCGGCGCCCGACGATCAGGCCCTTGGTCGGGAAGTCCGGACCGGGGATGCGCTCGATCAGCCCGTCGAGCAGGTCCTCGTGCGGTGCCCGCTGCGGAACGCCCTCTTCGTTCTCGGTGCGCGTGTCGGCGGCGGGCGCCTCGAAGCGCTCGTAGTTCTCCAGGTACCACAGGACGCCGGCGGCGACCTCGCGCAGGTTGTGCGGCGGGATCTTGGTCGCCATCCCGACCGCGATGCCCTCGGAGCCGTTGACGAGCAGGTTCGGGAACCGCGCGGGCAGCACGACGGGCTCCGCCGACTTGCCGTCGTAGTTCGGCCGGAAGTCGACGGTCTCCTCGGTGATGTCCCGCATCATCTCCATGGCGAGCGGGGCGAGGCGGCACTCGGTGTAGCGCATGGCGGCCGGCGGGTCGTTGCCCGGCGAGCCGAAGTTGCCCTGGCTGTCGATGAGCGGCATCCGCATCGACCAGGGCTGCGCCATCCGCACGAGCGCGTCGTAGATCGCGCTGTCACCGTGCGGGTGGTACACGCCCATGACGTCGCCGACCACCCGCGCGCACTTGAAGAACCCGCGGTCCGGCCGGAAGCCGCCGTCGTACATCGCGTAGAGGATGCGCGTGTGCACCGGCTTGAGCCCGTCCCGGACGTCGGGCAGCGCGCGCCCGACGATCACGGACATCGCGTAGTCGATGTAGCTGCGCTGCATCTCGACCTGGATGTCGACCGGCTCGGTCCGGTCATGCCCCCCGTCTGGGGGCCCGATGACTTCGGTCACCTTGCAACCTCTCGTCTGTTGCGATCCTCGCTAGCCGCGAACGGCGAGCGCCGCTGCTGTTTCACGTCATCTGAAGATCAAGATCAAACATGTCATACCGAACGTTTCGTTGTTTCACGTGAATCGTCAGCCGGGCCACGTCCGCCCCGACGATCAGCTATCCGCTAGATATCCAGGAACCGCACGTCCTTCGCGTTCCTAGTGATGAAGGCACGGCGCGACTCCACGTCCTCGCCCATCAGGACGCTGAACAGCTCGTCGGCCTGCGCCGCGTCGTCGAGGGTCACCTGGAGCAGCACCCGCTGCGCCGGGTTCATGGTCGTTTCCCAGAGTTCCTCGGCGTTCATCTCACCGAGGCCCTTGAATCGCTGCACGCCGTCGCGCGGCCGCGGGTCCCGGTGCCCCTCCGCGATGCCCGCCTCGATGATGCGGTCCCGCTCGGCGTCGGAGTACGCGTAGTCCGGGTCCGCGTTGCGCTCGCTCCACTTGATCTTGTAGAGCGGCGGCTGGGCCAGGTAGACGTGCCCCGCGTCGACGAGCGGCTTCATGAACCGGAAGAGCAGCGTCAGCAGCAGGGTGCGGATGTGCTGGCCGTCCACGTCGGCGTCCGCCATCAGGATGATCTTGTGATAGCGGAGCTTCGTGATGTCGAACTCGTCGTGGATGCCCGAGCCGAGCGCCGTGATCATCGCCTGGACCTCGGTGTTCTTCAGCACCCGGTCGATGCGCGACTTCTCGACGTTGATGATCTTGCCGCGGATCGGCAGGATCGCCTGGAACTGCGGGTCCCGGCCGCCCTTGGCGGAGCCGCCGGCCGAGTCGCCCTCGACCACGTAGATCTCGGACCGCGCCGGGTCGGTGGACTGGCAGTCGGCCAGCTTGCCCGGCAGCCCGTTGGACTCCATCGCCGACTTGCGCCGGGTGAGGTCGCGCGCCTGGCGGGCGGCGATCCTGGCCCGGGCGGCCTGGCCCGCCTTGTCGATGATCCCCTTGGCCTCGCCGGGGTTGCGGTCGAACCAGTCGCGCAGCCGGTCGTTGGTCACCTTCTGCACGAACGACTTGGCCTCGGTGTTGCCGAGCTTGGTCTTGGTCTGGCCCTCGAACTGCGGCTCGGCCAGCTTGATCGAGACGATCGCGGTGAGGCCCTCGCGGATGTCCTCGCCGGTGAAGTTCGGGTCCTTCTCCTTGAGGAACTTCTGGTCGCGCGCGTACTTGTTGACCAACGTGGTCAGCGCGGACCGGAAGCCCTCCTCGTGGGTGCCGCCCTCGGCCGTGTTGATGACGTTGGCGAAGGTGTGGACGGACTCGTTGTAGGAGTTGTTCCACTGCATCGCGATCTCGAGCGACATGTGGATGTCGGTATCCTCGTCGCCGAACTCGATGACCTGCGCGTGCACCGGCTCCTTGGACGCGTTCAGGTACCGGACGAAGTCCGCGATGCCGCCGGGGTACTGGTAGATGACCGTGCGGGCCTTGCCGACGGCCGAGCCGGCGGCCGGGGCCGGCGCGAGCGTGTCGTCGTCATCGTCGGCGGCGATGGCCTTGGCGGGCCGCTCGTCGGTGAGCGAGATGCGCAGTCCCCGGTTGAGGAACGCGGTCTCCTGCAGCCGCCTGGACAGGGTCTCGAACGACCAGTCGGTGGTCTCGAAGATCGTGTCGTCGGGCCAGAAAGTGGTCGTGGTCCCGGTCTTTTCCGTGGCCTCGCCCCGGTGCAGCGGGGCGAGCGGCGCGCCCTGGCGGTAGCTCTGCGACCAGAAGTAGCCGTCCTTGCGTACCTCGATGTCGACCTGGGAGGATAGCGCGTTCACCACGGAGATGCCGACGCCGTGCAGGCCGCCGGAGACCGCGTAGGACTTGCCGTCGAACTTGCCGCCCGCGTGCAGCGTCGTCATGACGACCTCAAGGGCCGGGCGCTTCTCAACCGGGTGCTCGTCCACCGGGATGCCGCGTCCGTCGTCCTTGACCCGGACGCCGCCGTCGGCGAGCAGGGTTACCTGAACCTCGCTGGCGTAGCCGGCCAGCGACTCGTCTACGGAGTTGTCCACCACCTCGTACACAAGGTGATGCAGCCCGCGTTCGCCGGTCGAGCCGATGTACATGCCGGGACGCTTACGGACGGCCTCAAGGCCCTCAAGTACGGTGATGGACCGCGCGTCGTAATCGTTCGACAAAAGAAGCTCCATCCATCGTGCTGCTTCCAGCGCCTTCTCTGGGGTCCGGGAATTCCCGGAAGGCACTGCGGGACACCGGAAGGCTGACCGGAGGCCAGCGAACACGGTGGCCCTTCCTCGGCCTCCGGCCACCAGACGACGGCCGAGCGGTAGCGCGACACCGTCCGCCGGCAGTCTTGTCCACGTGACTACCTTCTATTTTAGCCGTGGTTACCGACACTCGGGTCAGCCTTGACGGTACGTGTCAGCCGGGTTGTGCGGCGGCGCGCGGACAGGCCAGCGGGAAGCCGGGGGGACGCGTCTCAGCGTTAACCGGGAAATGTGTCCACATAGTGAAACGCCGAGCCAGGCACGTTTCTTCCGGTAATCCCCAGCTTATCCACACTCATGCGCGGTGACCGGGCTAGCGGACGCGGAGGCGGCCGGGGCGTCTCGGGGGGCCGGCGGGGCCGTTGACGCGGATGTGGCGGACCGTGCCGTGGCCGAGTTCCTCGCCGAGGCGCTTCAGGATCTGGGGGGCCATGAGGCGGACCTGGGTCGCCCACGCGGAGGAGTCGGCGGAAACGGTCAGCTCGCCCGACTCGAACGACTCGGGCGTCGTGTGCAGGGCCAGCTGCGGGCCCACGATGTCCGGCCAGTGGCCGAAGACCGCGCCGACGGCGGCCTTCTCGCGCCAGCCGCGCGCCGACAGCAGGCCGCCGAAGGCGGCGGTCAGGGGCTGTGGATCGTCGCGCCTCGGCCGGGCCGACCATGAGGCGGAGGGAACGGCCTGGGGTGAAACACCGGCCCGTTCGGGATCCCCGGCCTGGATCTGCTGGCGCGGACCCGCACCGGGGCGGTCTCCCCGCGCCCACGCGTCGGCCCGGGCCCGGGCCAGCGCCTCGGCGGCCAGCCGGGCGCGCTCGGGGTCAGGGCGCACCGGGGACCTCGGTGAGGGTGCCGGCCGAGACCTTGAAGTGCACGCCGGCCAGGAGGCGGGGGATATCGTCCGGGACCGCGGCGGTGACCAGGACCTGCTCGGCGGCGGCGACCAGGGCGGCGAGGCGGTCGCGGCGGCCCTCGTCGAGCTCGGCGAACACGTCGTCGAGGATGAGCACCGGGTCCTCGCGGCCCGCGCGGAGCAGGTCGAAGCTGGCGAGGCGGAGCGCCAGGGCCATGGACCAGGACTCGCCGTGGCTGGCGTAGCCGCGGGCGGGGAGGTCGCGGACGCTGAGCTCTAGTTCGTCGCGGTGCGGGCCCGCGAGGCAGACGCCCCGGTCGAGTTCGCTCGCGCGGACCTCGAGGAGCGCCTCACGCAGCGCGCGCGCGGCCGCGCGCACCCGTTCCCCGTGCGTGGCGGCAAAGTTATCCACAGGCGAGCCGAACGACCGCCGGTAGGCGATCGCGGCCGGGCCGCGGTCCCCGCCGGCGACCGCGGTGTACGAGCGTTCGACGTGCGGGCGCAGCGAGTTCACCAGGTGCTCCCGGGCGACCAGGAGCTCCGCGCCGGCCCGCGCCAGGTGGGCATCCCAGACGTCGAGCGTGGCGGTCACCGCCTCGCGGGACTGCCTGTTGCCTTTGGGGCCGCCCTTCGGGCCCGCGGATTTCAACAGGGCGGTGCGCTGCTTCACCACCCGGTCGTAGTCGGCGCGGACGGCCGCGTACCGGGGGGCCATCGCGACGAGCAGGTCGTCGAGGAACCGCCTGCGCTCCCCCGGGTCGCCCTTGACCAGGGCGAGGTCCTCGGGCGCGAACAGCACGGTGCGCAGCACGCCGAGGACGTCGCGGGGCCTGGTCAGCGGGGTCCGGTTGAGCCTGACCCGGTTGGCGCGGCCCGCGTTGAGCTCGATTTCCACCAGCGCGTCGTGCACGCCAGTGGAAATCGCCGCCCGGATGATCGCCTGATCCGCGCCCTTGCGGATCAGCGGGGCGTCCTGTGCTGCCCGGTGGCTGGCCATGGTCGCCGCGTAGCCGACGGCCTCGACGAGGTTGGTCTTGCCCTCCCCGTTCGGGCCGCTGAAGATCGTCACACCCGGCTTGAGCGGCACGTCGGCCTCCGTGTAGGACCGGAAGTCCGTCAACGCCAAACGAGTCAGGTGCACGTATCGAGGTTAGCCGTTCCCTCAGCCAGCAGACCGGATTGGCATGATGACGTACCGGTAGTCGGGCTGCGCCTCGCCCTTGCCGGTGATGACCGCCGGCCTGGTCGCCGTGGTGAACGAGATGCGGACCGTGTCGGAGTCCACCGCGTTGATCCCGTCGAGCAGGTACGTCGGGTTGAACGCGATCTGCATGGTCTCGCCGTCGAAGCTCGCGCCGATCGCCTCGCTCGCCTGGGCCTCGTCGCCGGTCCCGGCCTCCAGCAGGACCTCGCCGGAGGCGAAGGTGAGCCGGACGGGGGTGTTCCGCTCGGCGACCAGGGCCACGCGCTTCACCGCGTCGGCGAAGGGCGCCGCTGGCAGTTCGGCGACCGCGCTGAACTCGCTCGGCAGCAGCGTCTGGTAGCGCGGGTACTCGCCGGAGAGCAGCCGCGTGGTGGTCTTCCTGCCGCCGCCCTCGAACCCGATGATCCCGTCGTTGCCGCCCTCTGTCGTGGCCAGCGCCACGGAGACCTCGGCGCCGCCGGTCATCTGCCGCGCGGTGTCGCCGAGGACCCTGGCCGGAACGAGGACGGCCGTGCTCAGGCCGGGCGTGACCGGGGTCCAGCGCAGTTCGCGGACGGCGAGCCGGTAGCGGTCGGTCGCCACCATGGTCAGCTTGTCGTCGTTGATCTCCATGCGGATGCCGGTCAGCGCGGGCAGCGTGTCGTCCTTGCCCGCGGCGATGGCGACCTGGTGGATCGCCGAAGCGAACGTGTCCGCGCCGAGGGTCCCGGTCGTGTCCGGCATGTCGGGCAGGGTGGGGTACTCGTCCAGGGGCAGCAGCATCAGGGTGAACGTGGCGTTGCCGCACTTGACCGTGGTCCTGGTGCCGTCGGTGGTGAGGTCGACCGGGCGGGCGGGCAGGGACCGCACGATCTCCGCCAGCAGCTTGCCCGAGACGAGGACGCTGCCCGGCTCGTCGGCCTGCACGGGGATCGTCGACTGAGCGGAGACCTCGTAGTCGAAGGTGGACAGCGTGAGCTCGTTGCCCGCCTGGAGGCGCATGCCGGCCAGCACCGGGGCCGTGGGACGGGCCGGCAGTGCCCGGGCCGTCCAAGCGACTGCCTCGGCGAGTGGGTCGCGCTCAACTTGAAGCTTCACGGAATGCCTCCTGCTGGTGATGTTTGCGGGTCAGCCGCGACGGGGTAAGCCTGCCCGCGACGGGCTGGTTTCCACAGCCCAGGCGCGAGCCTACTTGCTCTTGAGGTTTCTCTAGCTATAAGGACGTAGTAGTAATAGGGGCTGTGGATTATGTGGAAAACGTCGTTTTCCCAGGCCAAAGCCCATTTTTTGTGCACAGGGCATGTGGACCGTCTGTGGATGATTTTCGGGGGTATGTGGACGACGCCAGAGTTTTCCCCCGCTGTCCACCGGTCATCCCCTGCTTATCCACGGGTTATCCACTGGTTGTCCACACCGTTCGTCCACAAGTTCTGGATAACCCTTGTGGATAACCTGTGAATTGATCTTGGCAACGTTTTGCGGGTAATTGGCCATTGGCACCGCCCTTAGGTCCGCGTATTTCGGCTTATATCCGGGCGAAGAACTTGCTCTTAGTTCGCTCTGGCCTGCTGCTTGATCCGGTTGGTCAGCTCGGTGACCTGTGTGTAGATCGAGCGGCGCTCGGCCATCAGCGAGCGGATCTTGCGGTCCGCGTGGATGACGGTCGTGTGGTCGCGGCCGCCGAACTGCTGGCCGATCTTCGGCAGCGACATGTCGGTCAGCTCGCGGCACAGGTACATGGCGATCTGCCGTGCGGTGACGAGGACCCGGGACCGGCTCGTCCCGCACAGGTCCTCGATGGTGAGCCCGAAGTAGGCGGCGGTCTGGCCCATGATGGTCACCGCGGTGATCTGCGGCGCGCTGCTCCCCTGGCTCTCCGGGATGAGGTCCTTGAGCACGATCTCGGCCAGGCTGATGTCGACGCCCTGGCGGTTGAGGCTGGCGAAGGCGGTAACCCGGATCAGCGCTCCCTCCAGCTCCCGGATGTTCGTGGAGATCCGGCTGGCGATGTACTCCAGGACGTCCGGCGGCGCGTTCAGCCCCTCCTGGATGGCCTTCTTGCGGAGGATGGCGATCCGGGTCTCCAGTTCGGGCGGCTGGACGTCGGTGAGCAGTCCCCACTCGAACCGGCTGCGCAGCCGGTCTTCCAGGGTGACGAGCCGCTTGGGCGCACGGTCGCTGGAGATGACGATCTGCTTGCTGGCGTTGTGCAGGGTGTTGAAGGTGTGGAAAAACTCCTCCTGCGTTCCTTCCTTGTTCTCCAGAAACTGGATGTCGTCCACAAGGAGGACGTCAACGTCGCGGTACCGCCTGCGGAAACCGTCCTGCTTGCCGTCGCGGATCATGTTGATGAACTCGTTGGTGAACTCTTCCGAGCTCACGTACCTGACCGTCAGCCCGTTGTAGAGCGTCTGGGCGTAGTGGCCGATCGCGTGCAGCAGGTGGGTTTTCCCCAGGCCGGAGTCGCCGTAGATGAACAGCGGGTTGTACGCCTTGGCGGGGGCCTCGGCGACCGCGACCGCCGCGGCGTGCGCGAAGCGGTTGCTGCTGCCGATGACGAACGTCTCAAAGGTGTACTTCGAGTTCAGCCTGGCCGATGCCGGGCGCGGGGGCTGGTCGGCCTGGTGGCCGTGGCCGTGCTGTCCGGGCTGTTCCCGCTGCTGCGGATGGAACTGGTCAAGGTCGAGTTGCTCCGGCTGAACCGCGGCGGGCTGCTGCGCCGTCAGGGGATGCTGCTCGGGCGGCAGCTCCTGGAACCCCTGGGAATCGCGGTACGGCTGGTAGCCCGCGTCCTGGTAGGAGTAGCGCTGCGGCTGCGGAGGATACTGCGTCTGTGGATAACTCGGCGGCGCGGGCACGTTAGGCGGGCCGGGCTCCCCTTGCTGTGGTGCCAGCGGCGGGCCGTCGTCCTGCGGTCTCCCGTTGAGGGGGTCCATCACCGACAGCCGCGAGACCGGCGGTCCCGCCGGCGGCTCGGGCGGCGCGACCGGGCTCGGGTCGACGGTCACGGCGATCTGGATCGCCCGGCCGAGTTCTTTGGAGAGCGCGTGGATAACCAGCGGACGGAGCTTGGTCTCCAGGTAATCTTTCACGAAGGGGTTAGGGGTGGCGATCAGCGCCGTGTTCTCCACCAGGCCAAGCGGCCTGGTCAGCCTGAGCCAGGCGAGCTGGCTCGGCGGGAGTCCCATCTCGGAGAGCCCGTCGAGTGATCGCGCCCACACCTCCGCCAGGTCAACGTTACTCACAGGTGCGCTCCCCTCGTCTCGCCGGTCTCGCCCCAGCCGCGAACGGCCCGGGCACACCGGTCACTGACCGCAACTCGTTGTCCACAGGTTCATCCACAAGGTGTGAAGTGCGCTACAGTGCGGTTTCCCCACTCCGGCGCGATAGCCGCCCCCCCGGACGGCGGCCCGTGAACCTTGTTTTCCACAGCCTAAGTCGCCGGCCGTGGATACGTTGTGGAAATCGCGGTGTTGCGAGTCCAGTTTGACCTGGGAGCGGATCACCCTTACCGTTAACAGGCTGACCCATGTCGCGTCTGCAGTGCTGCCTTGCCTGACGTCAGGTAAGTGCCTGGCCGCGGCGTACGGCATGTATGCCCTTGATTGAGGACATCTTTCCGAAGATTCCCGAAGACGAAGACCTGGAGTTCCAGTGAGCAAGCGTACATTCCAGCCGAACAACCGTCGGCGGGCGAAGGTCCACGGCTTCCGCGAGCGGATGCGCACCCGGGCTGGCCGCGCCGTTCTCGCCGCGCGCCGCCGCAAGGGCCGCGAGCAGCTGGCCGTTTGATTATCCACAGCCTGTAGATGCGCGAAGGGCAGTGGGCGGTGCCACCGACCAGCCGCATCTAACTTCGCTGGAGGGGTCGTGCTGCCGCAGCGATCGCGGATGAGACGCCCGGAGGAATTCAAGAGCGTGCTGCGCTCTGGCCGCCGGGCGGGCGGTGCGACTCTGTCCGCATCCGTGCTTCTCGCCGCCGGGGCCGTACCCGAGGACGCCGGGCCGAAGGTAGGCTTTGTAGTTAGCCGTGCGGTTGGCTCGGCAGTGGTGCGCAACCGGGTAAAGCGACGGCTCCGGGAGTTGATGCGCGGGCGTCTCGCCTGCCTTCCCCCGGGGTGCTCGCTCGTGGTGCGCGCTCATCCGGCCGCCGCTGGCGCAAGCCAGGCGGAACTGGCCGCCGATCTCGACCTGGTGCTCGGACGACTGCTGCGGCGGCAGGTTGGGGCGCATCAGGTATGAGCGCATCGAAGATGAGCTCGGCAGACGAACCCGTGCCGACGTTGGCGGCACGGGTTCTTATCGTGCCCGTGATCGGGTACCGCCGCTTCATCAGCCCCTTGCTTCCCCCCTCCTGTCGGTTCTACCCCTCCTGCAGCGAGTACGCCGTTGAGGCACTTCGCACGCACGGGGCGGTGCGCGGACTGTGGCTTGCCGTTCGTCGGCTCGCCCGCTGCCATCCCTTCAACCCCGGTGGATACGATCCCGTGCCTCCCCGGCCTCAAGGAGTTGTCCTGTGAGCTTCCTCAACCCGCTATTCAACGCGGTCGCCTGGGTGATGATGCGGATCGTCTCCGTGCTCGCGCCGGTGTTCGGCGCGACGAGCGGCTGGACGTGGAGCCTGGCGATCGTCATCCTCGTGGTGCTGATGCGGCTCCTCATGGTTCCGCTGTTCATCAAGCAGCGGAACTCCATGCTGAAGATGCAGGCGGTCGCTCCGCTGGTCGCGGAGCTCCGCAAGAAGCACAAGAACGACAAGCAGAAGCTCAACGAAGAGACGATGAAGCTCTACCGGGAGAACGGCGCCAACCCGCTGGGCGGCTGCCTCCCGCTGCTCGCGCAGATGCCGGTCTTCTGGGCGCTGTTCAACGTGCTGAAGGCGATCGCGGAATGGAAGACCGGGACGCCGGCGTACGGGCTCACCGTGGCGATGGTGACGAACGCCAGCCACGCGCACATCCTCGGTGCCACGCTCGCGGACAGCTTCCTGCGGCCGATCGTCGGCGAGCAGTGGTGGCCGCAGCGGGTCGTCATCTTGCTCTTCGTCCTCGTCAGCGCCGGCACCACGTTCCTCACGATGAAGCAGAGCCAGCGGCGCGGCATGATGAACCAGACCCCGCCGGACCCGGAGCAGCCGGGTGCCGCGGCCGCGGCCGCGATGTCGAAGAACATGATGTACATTGCGCCGTTCTTCGCGCTGAGCGGCCTGTACTGGCAGTTCGGCCTCGTCATCTACTGGGTCACCACCAACGTCTGGACGCTGGGGCAGCAGCACTTCCTGTTCCGCAGGCTTCCGGTGGTCGGGAGCGCTACCGTTGATGCGTCCGCGACGCAGGCGGCGACCGGCAACCCGGGAACCACCGCCAAGAGCGTTACCGTCAAGAGCGCCGCGGCCAAGGGCACGTCGGCCAGTGCGCCGGGCACCGCGGCCAAGACGGGAACCAAGGCGGTCGACCCCAAGCCGGCCGACCCCAAGCCGGCCGCGAAGCCGGCGGTCAACGGGACCTCGAACGGCTCGGGGATGCTGAAGCGGTTCGGCAAGAAGGAGGAGCCGCAGGATGTTCCTGAAGCTCCGCAGACCAAGACCGTCCGGCAGCAGCCGAGCCGGCAGACACGCAGTAGGCGCAACACGGGCAAGAGGTGAGGACGAGAGTTAGCGTCACGACTGTGGTGGTATCGGACCTGCGGGTCTGTGGTGCTGGGAGGCTAGATGCGGAATCTTCGGTTGGTCAGTCTGAAGCGTGGGGTGAGCGGCTGTGGGGGATGGTCCCGGTGAAGGGTTCGGCACGATGGTAGGTCAGGAGCAGGAACTGAGCAGCGTGGTCGAGGGCGACGAACTCGTCGAAGCGGATGACGACCTGGACGATGAGGTCGACGACGATGAGGTCGACGACAACGAGGTCGACGAGAACGAAGACACTGACGAAGATGGCGACGACGATCTGAGCTCTCTCGAAGAAGAGGGCGAGATCGCCGCCGACTACATCGAGGGCCTCCTCGATATCGCGGACCTTGACGGCGACATCGACATGGACGTGGAAGGCGACCGCGCCGTCGTGTCCGTGGTGGGGGCGACGCTCGATGAACTGGTCGGTGACGACGGCGAAGTGCTCGAGGCACTGCAGGAACTGACCCGGCTTGCCGTGCATCGCAAGACCGGATCCCGGGCGCGGCTCATGCTCGACGTCGGCGGCTTCCGCGCACGGCGCCGCCTGGAACTCACCGAACTCGGTCGCACCGTGGCCTCGGAGGTCGCGCAGACCGGGGAGCCGAAGACGTTGCGTGCCATGTCCCCGTTCGAGCGGAAGATCATCCACGATGCTGTCGCGCTCGCCGGGCTGCGGAGCGAGTCGGAGGGCGAGGAGCCGAACCGGCGCGTGGTGGTCTTCCCGGCCGGCTGAGGCGAAGCGCTGTGGCCGCCCCCGGCCCCGAGGCCGTCGGCGTCTTCGCCGAAGCGCTGGAACAGGCCTGCCGGTACGAGGAACTGCTCGCCACCGAGGGGGTCACCCGCGGGCTGATCGGTCCGCGGGAGACCGAGCGCCTGTGGGACCGGCACCTGGTCAACTGCGCGGTGGTCGCGGAACTGCTGCCCGAGCGCGGAGTGCTGGTGGACATCGGCTCTGGTGCCGGGTTGCCCGGGATCGTGCTGGCGATGCTGCGGCCCTCACTCGATGTGGTGCTCCTCGAACCGCTGCTGCGGCGTTCGGTTTTCCTTGAGGAGTGCGTCGCCGAACTGGGACTGAAGAACGCGACGGTGGTGCGCGCTCGCGCGGAGGAGAAGGCCGCCGCGCACATCAAGGCCGACGTCGCGACGGCCCGTGCCGTCGCGCCGCTCGACCGCCTGGCCGGCTGGGCCGTCCCGCTGCTGCGCCCCGGCGGTGAACTGCTCGCGATCAAGGGCAAGTCCGCCGAGGAAGAGATCGAGGCGGCCCAGGTGGTACTTTCCCGACTTGGCGTGCGGAGTGCGGAGGTTCTGCAGGCCGGTCACGGTAGGGTCGTATCTGCGACCACCGTTGTCCGCTTGGTTTTGGGCAAGCGCGGCGTTTCGGGCGGACACAGCCGAGAGGAGCGAGCGAGTGCTCAGCGCAGCCGGCGTGGGGTGGCCTGACGGGGGAACGGTGCTGATGCCAGACGTGACCGGACTGGGGTGGCCCGGAGTGCGGCTGGGGTTCTCATCGCCTCAATCTCCTGGGCAGGTCCTGCGAGGTACGTCGGTGAGCGGTCACGAGGATCTGTCATCCCTCCCCGGGTCGGATCGGGTACGAAACGCGCTGGTAGCGGCGGTTTCACGTGGAACACCCATTAAAGGAGGGCGCATGTCGCCGCAACCTACGGGACAGGAGGCCTCGGTCGTGGTACCAGAAGCGCCAGTGACTTCGGGAGACACTCCGATTGCGAAGGCGGCCGAGGCAGCCGTCGGGGTCCGCGGTGCCGCCAAGCGAGAAGCCTGGCCGCGTCCGAATCGCTGCCGGATCATGACCATCGCCAACCAGAAGGGCGGCGTCGGAAAGACTACGACCGCGGTGAACCTGGCGGCAAGCCTTTCCCAGCACGGGATCCGGGTGCTGGTGATCGACCTCGACCCCCAGGGTAACGCCTCGACCGCGCTGGACGTGGACCATCACGTTGGCGTGGACTCGGTGTACCACGTGCTCGTCGAGGAACTCCCGATGACGGAGGTTGTGCGCGAGGTCGAGGGCATGCCGGGGCTCTACTGCGCGCCCGCGAGCATTGACCTCGCAGGCGCGGAGATCGAACTCGTTCCGCTCGTCGCCCGTGAGAACAGGCTGATGCGTGCCATCGAGGCGCTCGACACGGCCACCTTCGACTATGTGCTGATCGACTGCCCGCCGTCGCTCGGACTGCTCACCGTCAACGCGCTGGCGGCGGCCGAGGAAGTGCTGATCCCGATTCAGTGCGAGTACTACGCGCTTGAGGGGCTCGAGCAGTTGCTGCGGACGGTGGAGATGGTGCGCGGGCACCTCAACCCGAAGCTGCGGATCTCTACGATCCTGCTGACGATGTACGACGGGCGGACGCGGCTTGCTACCCAGGTCGCCGAGGACGTACGGTCGCACTTCGGGGACGTGGTACTGCAGACGATCATCCCGCGGTCGGTGCGTGTGTCTGAGGCGCCTTCTTACGGGCAGTCGGTTATTACGTACGATCCGGCTTCTTCCGGCGCTGTCGCTTATGCCGAGGCCGCGCGGGAGCTGGCTTACCGGGCGGTTACTTCCTGACTGGTCGTTGTTACTTCGTGCCTGTGAGGGTTACTTTGTGCCTGTGAGGCGCGGTGGCGCGGTGGTTGTCTGCCTGTGCGGTTAGTCAGCGATGCGGGTGTTCGGGCTGGGGGCTAGCTTGGCGCTGACGACGGCGGGAGCGGGGCGGAGGACTCGCTCCGGGGTCATGGAGCCGAGGAGGCGTTCCAGGGCCACTTCTACGTCTTCGCGCCAGCTGAGGGTTGAGCGGAGTTCCATGCGCAGGCGGGGGTTGCGGTGGTGCGGGCGGACGGTCTTGAAGCCGACCGCGAGCAGGTAATCGACGGGGAGGACGCAGGCGGGGGCGGTCCACTCCTTGTCGCCGAAGGCCTCGATGGCCCGGACGCCGCGCCGGGTGAGGTCTTTCGCCATGCCCTGGATGAGCATGCGGCCGAGTCCGCCGCCGGAGAACTCGCTCAGCACCCGGGCCGTCATGAGGAGCACGGCGTCCGCGCTGACCGGGCTCGTGGGGAAGGCAACCGACCGGGGAACGTATTGCGGCGGCGCGAACATGACGTAGGCGGCAGGCACGCCGTCGACGTAGAGGATCTTCCCGCAACTGCCCCACTCGAGAAGAGCGGCGGAGATCCACGACTCTTTTTCCAGTGCGGGATCCGACGCTTCGGCGCGCGCCTTGCTGATCGGGTCGAGTTCCCAGAAAACGCACGAGCGGCAACTCGGCGGAATGTCGCCGAGATTATCCAGCGTGATATTGACAAGTCGGCGTGACATCCCGTTGTGATCCCCGATCAGGTCAGCGTGAACTAGCCACTATTTTGGCATGGTACCCCGCCGACGGCAGGGAATGCTGAGACCAATGATCTAGAAATATTTACCTGGAGGACCCGATGACCGGGGCAGTTTCACGGAAGAGCTTTGGCAGCGACAATCACGCGGGCACGCATCCCGCGGTCATGCGCGCCATCGTCGAGGCCAACACCGGGGACGCTGTCGCCTACGGCGCGGACCCGTGGACGGATCGCGCGGTCACCGGGATCCGGCGGCTGTCCGGAGCGCAGGGTGGCGTGTACCTCGTCCTGAACGGCAGCGGTGCCAACGTGCTGGGGCTGGGGCTGCTGCTCGGCCGGCACGAGGCAGTCATCTGCGCCGAGTCCGCGCACATCCACACCGACGAGTGCGGCGCGGCCGAGCGACTGCTCGGGACCAAGTTGCTGACCGTGCCGGCGCCGGACGGGAAGCTTACCCCGGAGTCGATCGCGAGCCGGCTGGCCGGGCGCGGTGACGAGCACTTCGCGCAGCCGGGCGTCGTTGCCGTCACCCAGTCCACCGAGTTCGGCACCTGTTACTCGCTCGACGAACTGCGGGCGATTAAGGAATTCTGCACGGCGAACGGGCTGCGCGTGTTCCTAGACGGCGCGCGACTGGCGAATGCCGCGGCCTACCTTGGCTGCGCGCTCGCGGACCTGGCCGGCACCGCGGACGTGCTCAGCTTCGGCGGCACGAAGAATGGTGCGATGGGGGTCGAGGCGGTCATCGTCATGCAAGACGCTGACGGCGCAAACGCCCGCTACTTGCGAAAGCAGCACGGACAGCTCTCGTCGAAGATGCGCTTCCTCGGGGCGCAGTTCAGCGCGCTCCTCGGCGACGACCTGTGGCTGGCCAACGCCGGGCAGGCCAACGCGATGGCGGCACGGCTGGCGACGGGCCTGGCGGACATCCCGGGGGTTGAGATCGTCTACCCGGTCCAGTCCGATGTCGTGTTCGCCCGGCTGGCACCCGGGCGCATCGCCGAGTTGCAGCGTGACTGGACCTTCCACGTCTGGGACGAGGAAACGTCGGTCGTCCGGTGGATGACAGCCTTCGACACGCAGCCGAGCGACGTCGATGCCTTCCTGCGGGACATCGCCGCCACGGCCGGCGCGGTGAGCGCATAGCGGGCGCGGGACGCGGCTGCCTGGTTTCACGTGAAACACGCGCGACGACGACGAACGCGTTCGGCGTTTCACGTGAAACCAGGCATGGTGAAGGCGCTAAATCTACTGCCCGTTGCCGTTACATTGGAGAGGCGACGGTGAGTTCCACGGGCTCGCGCCGTTTTCGCGACACATCTGGCACGCACACAGGAGACTCAGTGGCGCAGCAACGGCGGGGGCTAGGCAAGGGACTCGGGGCACTGATTCCAGAGGCACCTCGCACCGGCACCGCGACCGGCACCGGAACGATGACTGGCACGCCGCTCATCCCGGGGGGCACGGACGCCTCTGGTGCGTCGCGCGGCGCGGCCGATGTCAGCTACGGTCAGCCGCCCGCGGCTCCGCTTGCGGACAACGACGGCCGCGATACGGGGCTGCGCCAGGTAGCGGGAGCCTACTTCGAAGAAGTCGCGGTCGGGTCCATCACGCCGAATCCGCGCCAGCCGCGCCGGAACTTCGACGAGGAAGCCCTTGAGGAGCTGTCGGCCTCGATCACCGAGGTCGGGCTCCTCCAGCCGGTGGTGGTGCGCAAGCTCGGCGAGGGAAGCTACGAGCTCGTCATGGGCGAGCGTCGCTGGCGTGCGTCTCAGCAGGCCGGCCTGGAGTACATTCCGGCGATCGTCCGCGAGACGCCGGACACCGACATGCTACGCGACGCCCTGCTGGAGAACCTGCACCGGCAGCAACTCGACCCGCTTGAGGAGGCCGCCGCGTACCAGCAACTGCTCGATGACTTCGGCGCCACCCATGAGCAACTCGCGCAGCGGGTCGGACGGTCCCGGCCGCACATCAGCAACACGCTTCGCCTTCTGCACCTTCCGCCGACGGTGCAGAAGCGGCTCGCGGCCGGCACGATCAGCGCGGGCCATGCCCGGGCGCTGCTGTCCATGGACGATCCCCAGGCGCAAGAGCGCCTCGCGGGCCGCATCGTGGCCGAGGGGCTGTCCGTTCGCTCGGTCGAAGAGATCGTCATGCTCGCCGACGATAAGCCAGAAAAGCCGGCCCGCAAGCCGACATCCGCCAAGCCTGTCGCCCCGGCCTTGCGGCATCTTTCCGACCGGCTCTCGGACCTCTTCGAGACCCGGGTCAAGGTGGAGATGGGCCGCAGCAAGGGCAAGATCACCGTCGAGTTCGCGACCATCGACGACCTCGAGCGAATCGTCAAGGCGATGTCCCCCGAAGCCGCCACCAGCCGCCGCCCGGCAACGGACTAAGTTCCGTCCTCTCCCTCTTTGCCCGGTTAATTAGCGGGGCAGACCCCATGCGGCGAATGCCCTACTGGGTTGCCGCGTGCAGGCAGCGGCGGAGCTCGGCGAGGGCGTCGGCGGAGCCTTGGATCGCGACCGGACTTGTCCATGGAGGCCAGTCAACCACAGCCACTGGTGGATAGCACAGGATTTCGACCTGCGCGGGAGAGGGCGGGAAGGTACGCGGCCGACCGACTGCCAGAGTCGGGCCGGCGGGGCGGAACCCGGCATTAAAAAGGGGGCCGGGGCAGGCGCACGGTGAACGCGCGCCTGCCCCGGCCCCGCGACCCGTTCCGGGTCAGCGGCTTAGCGACTTCAGATGAACTCGGCCAGGTCCTTGAGCAGCGCGACCTTCGGCTTCGCGCCCTTGATCTGCTTGACGACCTCGCCGTCCTTGAACACGTTCAGCGTCGGGATCGCGAGGATCGAGTAGCGCTGGGCGATGACCGGGTTATCGTCGACGTTCAGCTTGACGACGTCGATCTTGTCGGCGTGCTCGGCGGCGATCTCCTCCAGAACGGGGGCGATCATCCGGCACGGTCCGCACCACTCGGCCCAGTAGTCGACGATGACCGGCTTGCTGTTCTTGAGGACCTCAGCCTCGAAGGTCGCGTCCGTGACCTTCTTGGTCGCACCCATGGTGATCACACCTTCCGTATTACCGTATTAGTGCTGGTCGTAGTTAAGCGCTGGCATGTTCGTGTTCCGCGAGCCACCGCTCGGCGTCGATCGCGGCGGAGCAGCCGCTGCCCGCTGCGGTGATGGCCTGCCGGTAGACGTGGTCGACCACGTCGCCGCAGGCGAAGACGCCCTCGATCGCGGTCCGGGTGGACCGGCCCTCGACCTCGAGGTAGCCGTCGGAGCTGGTGGCTAGCTGGCCGGCGAACAGCTCGGTGCGGGGCAGGTGGCCGATGGCGATGAAGACGCCGCCCACCGGGAGCACGGTCTCCTCGCCGGTGTGCACGTTGCGTACCCGCAGCCCGCAGAGCGTCCCGCTGCCTTCCATGGCGACGGGCTCGCTGTCCCACTGGAACTTGATCTTCGGGTTGGCGAGCGCGCGGTCCTGCATGATCTTCGACGCGCGCAGCGAGTCGCGGCGGTGCACCAGGGTCACGCTCTTGCCGAACCTGGTGAGGAACATCGCCTCCTCCAGGGCCGAGTCGCCGCCGCCGACCACCGCGATGTCCTTCTCACGGAAGAAGAACCCGTCGCAGGTGGCGCACCAGGACACGCCGTGGCCGGACAGCTCCTTCTCGCCGGGGATGCCCAGCTCCTTGTACTTGGAGCCGGTCGCGATGATCACTGCCTTGGCCAGGTACGTCTCGCTGTCGGTCTTGACGACCTTCGGCGAGGCGGACAGGTCCACCGAGACCGCGTCGTCGAACAGGATCTCGGCGCCGAACCGCTCGGCCTGCTTCTGCAGGTCCTCCATCAGCGCCGGGCCCATGATCCCGTCGGGGAAACCGGGGAAGTTCTCCACGTCCGTGGTCTGCATCAGCGCGCCGCCCGCGGTCACCGACCCGGCCAGCACCAGGGGCTGAAGCTTGGCCCGCGCCGTGTAGATAGCGGCGGTATAACCCGCCGGGCCTGAACCGATGATGATAACGTCACGAACGCCGGTCACTGCACGCCCCTCCTTGGGAACAAACCCTCTTAAGCTCTGCACTTCCCTCTTTGACCTGACCGAACTGTCAGGCCGGCGGCAAGAGGGTTTGTTGCTTACTGCTCAACCGATAGTGGAGCGCAGAGATTCCCGGCTCAGCCGGCCAGCGCGGCGGACGTGATGAGTTCCGGACTGGCCGCCGTGCAGCCGGGTCTCACCACCCACACGCGACTCGAAGTGGCGATCACGTACGCGGGAGCCCCCTGGTAGGTGGCCCGGTCCACCAGTCGGGGCGGCAAGCCGCCCGTCAGGTGCACCACGCAGCCGTGCAGTGCAGGAGTCGGGGCGCTCCCGGGACCGTGGCCGGCCGTGGTGCCGGCGGACGCGGGCAGGTGCAGCCGCGCCCGCACCTGCGCCGCCAGCGTCGCCGCCTCGTACCGGGTACCGCTCGCGGTGACCGTGAACGGCACGGTCCCGGCGAACGACGCAGCCGCGGATGACGACGCAACCGCGGATGACGACGACTCGGACGGCACCGGCGCGGACGCGTTCGGTGCGGCCACGGCTGCGCTCTGCCCCGCGTTGGAGCCGGCGGCGGAGAACCCGCTCGACCCGGAGGACGACGGCGATCGGCCGAGCGTCAGCACGACCCCGAGTCCGACGAGGACCAGGCAGCCGATCACCGACCAGACCGCGACGAGCGGCCGGACGCGAAAGCCCCGGGGGCGGCCGTCGCGGCGCCGCCGGACCCGGGCCCGCGCCGGGGCGGGGCCGAGTGTCCGGGCGTCCGCGGCCGGGGAAGGCGCGCCAGCGGAGGCGGCAGTCCCGGCCGCGGTAGCGGCATCGGCCGGACCGGCGGCGGCGGAGACAGCATCCGTCTCGGGCAGGCCGCGGCGAGCGTCGCTGGCCGGGTGAACCGGGTCGCCGGCCCGGGCGGCGGCCTCGGCGGCGAGCGCCGCGCTGATCCGTGCCGCGACGGCGTCCGGCAGCGGGGAGGCGGGGACCGACGCGAGGAACGCGGTGACCTCGGACAGCCCGGCCAGGGCTTCCGTGTCCTGCCCGGCGGCCCCTTCGGGGAACTCCTCCGGGTCGTCCCACTCGGGGGGCCAGCCGCCCTCGAGGGGCCAGTCGCCGCTCATGCGCCTCCTCCCTGCTCAACTGAGACGCCATCCGCCGCGGGCTGGTTCCGTTCTGGTGAATGACTGCTCCGCAGGTGCGAAAGATGGGGCAGCAGTTTTGCCCGGCCCCGCGCGCACCGGCTCTTCACCGTGCCCTCGGAGATTCCGAGGATCGCCGAGGTATCGGCGACCGAGTAGCCGAGCATGTCCACCAGGACGAGCGCGGCGCGCTGCGGCGGCGGCAGCAGGCGCAGCGCCGCGTCCACATCGAGCCGGGCGTCGGTGCCGGCAGTGCGGTCCAGCACCTGCCGCGACTCGGGCACCGGAAGCTCGTCCGGGTCGCCCGACCAGCCGACGGACCGGGCCGACCGGCGGCGCAGCAGGTCAAGCGAGGCGTTGACCACGATCCGGTGCAGCCACGTCGTCACCGCGCAGTCGCCGCGGAAGTCGGCCGCCCGCCGGAAGGCCGAGATCATCGCGTCCTGCAGCGCGTCCGCGGCGTCCTCCGGGTCGCAGGTAACGCGCAGCGCTACCGCCCAGAGACGGCCGGAGTGCCGCTTGAAGAGCACCCCGAACGCGTCGGGGTCACCGTCGGCGTGCCGCCGGAGCAGGGTAGCGTCTGATGGCTCGCCGGGAGCCTGACCCGACATGAGTCGACCCGGCCGCTGTCAGGAGTTCCCTGACCCGGCGCTGCCGCGGACCACCACGTTGTAGATCTTGCCTTCGTAGTAGGTGTTCCCCGCCGGGGCGCCCGCCGGGGTCTTCAGCAGCTTGGGCAGGTTAGTCAGCCAGACCAGCACGTACCGGCCGGTGGCCTGGCTGCTGACGGTGAACTTGTGGTCGCCCGTGACGGCCGCGGCCGGCGAGACGAGCGTGAAGTTGCTCAGCCCGGTCGCCTTGGTGTCGGTCGGGTCGTTGCCGAGGTAGATCGCGGCCGTGGTCGGTCCGCCGTCCGAACTGAACGTCACCTCGACCTGGCTGAGCTTGACCGACTTGCCCATGTCGATGAGCAGCCCGGTGCCGCTCTTCAGTCCGCCGAAGTTGGGGTGGTTGTAGTAGTAGGAGGTCGACCAGGCGGTGGCCGGGTTGTTGTCGATGGCCTCCTGCACGGACCCCTGGTTCTCGGTGTTGCCCGGAGTCGAGCCGTACGGGTTGAAGGTGACGGCGCCGGAGGGCGTGAGCACCGTGCCGACCGCCGCTGCCGGCGCCGAGATCGACGGGTTCGTGCCGACGTTCGGGGCCGGCGGGCTCGACTTGTTGAAGCCGACCTCCCAGACCACCACGCCGACCACGACGAGCAGGACCACGATGACGATCGTCATCAGGGCGCGGCCGCCACCGCCGCGCTGCTTGCCCTGGTAGCCGGCGGCCGCGTACTGGGTGCCCGTGTACTGAGTGCCCGTGTACTGGGTGCCGCCGTACCCGGCGGCGGGGAACGCGCTGGACGGCGGGTGGTAGGGAGCGGTGCCGCTCGGCCCGCGGCCGTCCGTCCCCCAGGTGTCGGGGTTATTCGGGTCCGGTCCGTAGCCGGCGTACCCGTAGTTGACGGGCGCCGGGGGAGCGGGTTCGGGAAGCGGCGCGGGCGGCGAGACCGCGGCGAGAGCGTCGGCGAATTCGGCGGGGGACTGGATCGGCGGCCCCTGCCGGGTGGGCCGCTGCAACAGTGCCCGGATGATCTGGTTGTCGAGCGCGGCGGAGACGTCCGCGGAGACCTGGCGCGGCGTGCACACCATGCCGTCGGAGTGCGGCGCCGCAGGGAGCCTGGCCGGCTCCTCGCCGGGCCAGTAGCCGGTCAGCGCCGCGTAGAGCAGTGCGGCCAGCGCGGTGGTGTCCGCGAGCGACGGGTCGTAGGCGGCGACGCCGGTGAGGCCGTCGCCGCCCAGCGCGGCGTCGATCCCGACACCGGTGATCTTGATCCCGCTCCCGCGCGACCAGCGCAGCGCGTCCGGGGTCAGCCGCAGGTGCGCCTGCCCGAGGGCGTGCGCGCCCGCGACCGCGCGGGCCGCGTCGGCGATCAGCGAGCATGCCTGGGCCGGGTCGAGGGGCCCGTTGGCGAGCAACTCGGTGAGCGACTCGCCGCCCACCCATTCGAGGACGACGTAGGCCTGGCCGCCGCTGTCCTCGACGTCGAAGACTTGTGCCATCCGCGGGTCGGTCAGCCTGCTCGCCGCCCGGGCGGCGGTGATGACCTGCGGGATTCGCGGGAAACCGGGCGCGAATGTCAAAATGGCGACGGGGCGCGCGAGCGTCTCGTCGATGGCCTTCCACATGGTCCAGCCGTTGCCGGTCAGGGTCTGGTCCACGAGCCGGTATCTTCCGGCGAGCCGTGTTCCCGGTTCAGAGGTGTACGTGCTCATACGTCAGCGTCAAGAGCAGGACCGGCTCTCGGCCTCCTTCCAGCCCGGGAAATCCCACGATCACCGTCTCATGGTAGTGTCTGGCGCTCCGTCTAGGCCGGCGACTGACCCAAGGCATTCAACAGGCCGCCTTACCGTTATATGCGAATCCTGGCAATGTCGCACGTCTAGACACGCCGAGTTTTGGCGACTCGCTCTCGGATGCCGAGAGTTCGTCATGGCGTCACCACCGCGTCACCACCCCGTCATCAGCCGCGCGCCGTTATCGGCCGCGCGCCGCACCGTGGAGGGGCTCACTACCCGAACCGCCCGCCGACAGTCTTCATCAGGGTATTGAATTCCTCAATACCGAGCAGTCGCGCGCACAGTGCGTACAGCACGACCGCGCCGCCGCCGCCGACGAGCGTGGTGACGAACCCGTACACCGGTCCCTGGTGCAGGAACGACCCCACGACGCCCATCACGACGAGCGCGAAGACGAGGCCTGGCACCGTGGCGAGGAACATCCGCACCAGCGACCGGGTGATCCGCCAGCCGTCGAGCGAGCCGACCCGGCGCAGCAGCATCGGCCAGGCCAAGATGGCCCCGGAGAGCGTCACCAGGTCGTAGGCGAACGCGAGGCCGACCACGGTCTGCGTGGGCGGCAGCACCTGCAGCGCGACGAGGTTGGCGATCACCCCGATGACCAGCATGACGATGCCGAGGATGGCCGGCGCCCGGTTCTCGCGGAACGAGTAGAACACCCGCAGTTGCAACTGGGTGAACATGAACGGCACGAGCCCGACGGAGAACGCACCGAACACCTCGCCGATGTACCGGGCCTGGTTCGCCGTGGTCTGCCCGTACGCGAACAGGGACTCGGCCAGCGGCGCGCCGAGCACGCCGAGGAACACCGCGGCCGGGACCACGATGACCGACGCGACCCGCACGCCCTTGGAGAAGTCGTCGCGAACCAGCGAGTAGCGGCGGTCGGTCGCGTGCCCGCTCATCCGGGGCAGCAGCGCGCTGATCACCGAGATGCCGACGATCGCGTAGGGGAGCTGGAAAAGCTGGTACGCATAGGAGTACGCGGAGAAGCCGACGCCGCTGGTGACCGGGTGAGCCAGGTGCGCGGCCGAGTTGGCGGCGGAGTTCGCCACCCGCTGCGCGACCAGGTTGCTGAGCCACTGGGCCGCGACGTAGCCGAACATCCAGCCCGACATCCGGCCGATCTCGGAGATCTCCGAGCGCCGGAAGTCGAAGGTCAGCCTCATGTCGAACCCGGCGCGCCACATGATCGGGAACAGCGAGATCGACTGGATCACGATGCCGAGCGTGGTGCCGATCGCGAGCAGGTTCAGGCCGAAGCCGGAGATGGTGTCGGCGGATGTGCTGTGGTCGGACACCATGTAGAGGAGCGCGACGAAGATGACCACCACGTTGTTGATGACCGGGGTCCACATGTTGGGGCCAAACCGGCCGCGCACGTTAAGGATCGCGCCGAGCAGCGAGTCCATCCCGTAGAAGAAGATCTGCGGGATGAAGAAGTAGGCGAACGTCACCATCACCCGGTGTTCGCCCGGGTCCTTGATGTTGCTGCCGTACAGGTCGACGATCGGCGCGGCGAGCACCGTGCCCAGCAGGGTGACGGCCAGCAGGCTGAGCACGCCGAGCGAGTAGATCCGCTTCGCGTACCCCTCGCCCCGGTCCGGGTCCTCCTTGGCCGCGCGGACCAGCATCGGCACCACGACCGAGGTGAAGATGCCGCCCAGCATCAGGTAGTACACGGTGTTCGGCAGCGTGTTGGAGTTGTTGTACGCGTCGGCGAGCGTGCCCTGGCCGAGGGCGATCACCAGCACGAGCGTGCGCAGGAACCCGGTCCCCCGGGACGCGACCGTGCCGAACGCCATGACCCTGCTCGACCGGGCCAGGTTCGGCGAGGTGTTGTCCGGGACGTGCTGCGGCCCGGTCGGCGTGACGACGTCCGCGTCCCGGTCGAGGACCTGGGTGCGGTTGTCCTGGACGACGGGCGGCGCGGAGTGGTCAACCGGGACGAACCGGGGGGCGGCGGCCGGCGCGTCCTGGAAGTCGAACGGCTGGAAGGACGGCTGCGGGTACCCGGCCGGCACCGGCGCCATGAACGACGTAGGCGCCGGGGCGGGCCGCGCCCGGCTCCCCGGGGGCGACGGAACGTACCCCTCCCGGGGCGTGAACGAGGGCCGGGGCTTGCCGCCCCGGCCGCTGCCGCCGGGCTTCGGCCCCTGCCGGTCGCCCCCGCCGGGCGGGTGCGGCGAGAACGACGGCCCGCTGGCCGGCGGCCGGGGAGACGGCGGGGGCGGCGGGTACGGGTCGTAGCCGGCCGCCGACTGCTCAAAGCGGGGCGCCGGGGCCGGCGGCGGCGGCACGTCGTAGGGCGGCAGCCCCTGGTAGGTCGGCGGCTCGTGGTGGGCCGGCGGGTCGTACGGCGGCTGCGGGCCGGACTGGTGCGAGTACGGGCCGCCCGGTTGATAGGGCTGCGGGCCGGACTGGTAAGGCTCCTGACCAGGCGGGTACGGCTGCGCGCCGGGCTGACGGGGACCCGGCTGACGGGGCTGCGGACCCGGCTGCCCCGGCTGCCCCGGCTGGCGGGGCGTGAACCGGGGCTGGCTCCCGTCCTGCGGATCGTCGTCCTCGGGGTACGGCGGCCCGGGTGGCATCGTCGGCCTTGTCATCCGGTGCCTCCAGCCTCAGCCGTCTCATCTTTACCTGCGTCCCTGGCGCCGGCCAGCCGCTTGCGGCGCAACCTGTACGCCGACGTCAGCACGAGGATACCGAGCGCACCGAAGATGAGCAGCAGCAGCGACTGTCCGAACGCCGTGACCTCAACGCTGAGCGGCTGTGTTGTCCAGGTTAGCGGCGTTCCGTTCTGCGTGGCCAGCCGCAACTGCACCGTCGTGGTGCCCAGCGAGGACGAGTGCACCGGCATCCGGACGGTGTTGCTCCCCCGCGCCGCCACCTGGAGCGTCGCGTCGAACGCGCCGATCCGCACCGCGCTGCCCGACGGCGTCGACGCCGTCACCAGGACCTCGATGGGCTGGTCAAGCTCGTTCTGCACCGACACGGCGGTCTCGCCGGACTTCCCGGTCAGCAAGATCTTCTTGCTGGCGACGAGCTTCACCTTGTCGACGGTCGCGTCGTTCAGGTAACTGATCAGCTGGGTGACCGCCCGCCAGCCGCCGACCGAGCCGTGGCCGCGCCAGGCCGACGAGGCGGTGACCGCGAGCGCCGCGGTGAGCGCGTTGAGCTGGCTCGTCGGCGGCTTGTACAGCAGGTCCTTGAACAGGGAGACGTCGGCGGCGGCCGCGGCGAGCTTATCCGTGTAGGGGTCGCTGAGCTCGGCGCCGCTCACCTGCTTAGCCGGGATGCGCGCCACGGACGACAGCGTGGCGGCCTTGGCGGCGAGCGTGGAGAGCCCGGTCGCGCGCAGCCACTGCGCGTTGTGCGTGTCCGCGAGCAACTGGCTGGCCTCCGCGGGCGACGGGTCCCAGCCGGCCGGCGGCGCGATCACCAGCGACCGCTGGGTCGAGGGGTACTCGGCGGCGATCATCGCGGTCTGCGCGAGGAAGTCCTGGTTCAGGGCGAACTGGCTCGACGCGGACGACGCGGCCGACGCGGTGCCGAGCAGGCTCGTGATCGAGGAGTCGGCGATCAGCACCGACATGCTGGTGCCGATGCCGCTGACGGTGCGCGCGAGCGCGTCGCCCGGCGTGGCCGGGGACACCTCCGCGCTGCTCAGCACCACGGTGTTGACGCCGCCGTAGGCGGCGAGGCTGGTCAGCACCCCGGCGTCGGCCGTCCCGTCGGCCGGGTAGGCCGCCCTCAAGGCCTGGCCGTCGGTGTCGGCCGTGGTGCCGCCGCTGGCGAGTCCCGCGGTGGAGCCTGTGCTTTGTCCACCGAACGTTCCGGGCAGAATCTGGCTCGCCACTGTCTCGCCGAGCTGGTAAGACTCCTCGAGGAGTGGGTTATCGAGCCCGGAATGGCTGAGCGCCGCCGCGTCCACGTTGGCGTACGGGGTCAGGAACGCCGACCCGCCGGCCATGGCCGTCTTCAGCTGCGCCAGCCACGCGCCCGCTTCCTGGTCAGGCTGCCTGGCGAACCGGCCGGAGCACACCGAGCTGCCGTTGGTGAAGTACGGCCTGGTCATTACGGACACGTCGGAGAGCAGCGCGGGATCTAGCTCCCAGGTCAGGTCGTCGGTTCGCGTCCACGCCGAGCCGGCGTCGAGCAGGGTGGACAGCCGCCCACCGGAAGCGACCGAGCGTTCCACCTCCGACGTGGCGAGCGTCTGCCCGCAGGCGCCCTGTTGCGGCGTGTCCACCAGCGGCCAGACCCACGCCACCTGCAGCGCGCTGGTCTGGCCGGCCGCCGTGCCGCCCGGCCAGAACGGCAGGAACGTGCGGCCGGCCGCCGAGTACGAGGTGTACGCGGTCGTCGCCTGGACCTCGACGGGGAAGACGCCGAACTGGCTGTAGAACCCGCCCGCCTGGAAGGACACCGACCAGCCGACGGTCGCCCCGTTCGGCACGGACGCCGGCACCGCGTACTGCACGCCCGCCTGCTGCAGCGAAAGCGGCGAGTTGCCGTCGCTGAACTCCGTCATCTGCTCCGGGTACTGGAACGCCTCGGTGCTCGTCCACCCTTGCAGGACGACCCCGGACAGCGCCTGCCCGGTGCGGTTGGTCAGGGTTCCCCGCACCGTCACCGTCGAGGCCGGCAGCGCGGTCGTGGGTGTCATCCCGGTGATCGCGACCGAGAGCGGCTGCGTGACAACCGAAGCCGTCAGGGCTGACTGCTGAGACTGCCCGGCCGACGCCTGCGCCGCCGGGACCACGGCAGCCAGCGGGCCGGCTGCAGCGAAGAGGACAGCGGTCAGCGCGCCGAGGGCACGGCGGAGGGAGCGCACAGTTTGCATGCTATGGCCGTTCGCTCCAAAGGGTTGGGGTAGATACCCTGAATCTCTGTGTCAGAATCCACGTCCGTTGTCCAGAAGGCTACCTTGAGCGCTGAGCAGCGCAAGGCCGCCGCAGCCGCGCTGCGTGCCAGCACTCCGCCCGTCGTGGCCGAGCTCGGTGAGCTCTTCGCGCAGGCCGGACACGAGTTGGCGCTCGTCGGCGGCCCAGTGCGCGACGTGTTCCTCGGCGGCCGTCCCAAGGACCTCGACCTGACCACCGACGCGGCGCCCGAGCGGGTGCTTGAGATCACGCGCAAGTGGGCGGACAAGACCTGGACGGTGGGGATCGAGTTCGGCACGGTGGGCCTGCGCAAGCGCGACGAGATCTTCGAGATCACGACCTACCGGAGCGAGGCGTACGACCGCACGTCGCGCAAGCCGGACGTGAAGTACGGCACGTCGCTCGTCGCCGACCTGGGGCGGCGGGACTTCACGGTCAACGCGATGGCGGCGCGGCTGCCCGCCTTCGAGCTGGTCGACCCGTTCGGCGGGCTGGCCGCGCTGAAGGACAAGGTAATAAGGACGCCGGGGCGCCCGGAAGACTCCTTCTCCGACGACCCGCTGCGGATCTTGCGGGCGGCGCGGTTCGCCGCCCGGCTCGGCTTCACCGTCGCCGGCGAGGTGCAGGCCGCCATGGGTGCGATGGCGGCGCGGCTGTCGATCGTGTCGGCCGAGCGGATCACCGACGAACTGACCAAGCTCATGCTGACCGCGGCGCCCGAGCCCGGGATCGACCTGCTCGTGCGCACCGGCGTGGCCGACCGGGTGCTGCCCGAGTTGCCGGCGATGCGGATGGAGGTCGACGAGCACCACCGGCACAAGGACGTCTACACCCACTCGCTGATCGTGCTGCGCCAGGCGATCGACCTCGAGCCGCGCTACGGCCTGGAACCGGACCTCGTGCTGCGGCTCGCGGCGATCCTGCACGACATCGGCAAGCCGCGTACCCGGGAGCTGCTGCCCGGCGGCAAGGTGGCGTTCTACCACCACGAGGTGGTCGGGGCGAAGCTGGCCCGCAAGCGGCTGACCGCGCTCCGGTTCCCCAACGACGTCATCGCCGCCGTCTCGCGGCTCGTCGAACTGCACCTGCGGTTCCACGGGTACGGCGACGGGGAGTGGACCGATTCCGCGGTGCGCCGGTACGTGCGGGACGCCGGCCCGCTGCTGAGCCGGCTGCACGCGCTGACCAGGGCCGACTGCACCACGCGGAACGCGCGCAAGGCGGCGCGGCTCGCGGCGAGCTACGACGCGCTCGAGGCGCGGATCGCGGTGCTGCGCGAGCAGGAGGAACTCGACGCCATCCGGCCGGAGCTGGACGGGGGCGCGATCATGCGGATCCTCGGCCTGAAGCCGGGGCCGCTGGTCGGGAAGGCATGGAACTTCCTGCTCGAGCTGCGGCTGTCCGAGGGCATGGTCGGCACCGAGCGGGCCACTCAGGAACTGCTGCGGTGGGCCGCGGGCGAGGGGCTGGAGCCGGCCTCCGGTGACCCTGCCGCTGACGGTCCCGGCCCTGACGACGCGGCGCCCGGCGGCGGCCCGGCGGACAGCCGGTAGGCGGCCGCAGCGATCAGGAAGCCGACCGCGATCACCGCCACGACGGCCGGCGACTTCCCGTTAGCGGCCATGAACGCGGCGAACAGCGCGGCGCCGATCGCGTAGGCGGCGTTGAACACCATGTCGTAGAAGGCGAAGACCCGGCCGCGGAAGCGGTCCTCGATGTCCTCCTGCAGGATCGTGACCGCGGAGATCGCGATGCCCTGCCTGGTGAGGTACATCAGGAACCCGATCGCCATGTAGGCGGACTCGTTGAACGTCTCGCCGATCGCCGCGGTCGCCACGGCGGCCGCCGCGAGCATCAGCGTGATCCACGTCCGCTTGGACAGCCACCGGGTCGCGGGCGGCGTGATCAGCGCGGCGCAGGCGTAGCCCACCGCCGAGAACACGGCGATCGTGCCCACGTGGCTTTCCGCGACGGTCACCTGCCCCGGGTAGAAGTAGTTGCGGTAGAGCAGGACCGTCATCAGGAACAGTGGGCCGAACAGGAAGCTGTACGCGCCGGTCGCGCCCAGCGCGGCGCGCGGGCCGCGGCGGCCCAGGACGTAGCGCGCGCCGGCCAGCAGGCCCGCCGCCACCTCGGCGAGGTCGGCGCGCAGGCGGCCGGTGCCCCGGTGCGCCTGGTCCGGGCCGGGTCCCAGCAGGTCCCTGGGCATGATGGTCGCGGCCAGCCCCGCGGCGACGTAGCAGCAGCCGCCGGCCAGCATGGTCACCGCCGCGCCGCGCTCGGTGTCGCCGGTGGCCGCGTTGATGCCGAGGGCCACGATGCCGCCGAGCGCGGTCATCACGCCGCCGATCGTGTCGGAGACCGCGTTGGCGACGACCAGCGTGTCCCTCGGTGTCACGTGCGGCAGCGCCACGCTGAGCGCGGACAGCAGGAACCTGCTGACCGCGTTGACGCAGAGCACCGCGATGTACAGGGGCAGGCTGCGCACGTTGGCGACCATGAGCCCGGCCGTCACCACGACGACCGCGGTGCGGATCGGCGCGGCCCAGACGAGGATCTGCCGCCGCGACCACCGGTCGAGGAACACCCCGGCGAACGGGCCGAGCAGCGAGTACGGCAGGTACAGGACCAGGAACGCGCCCGCGCCCGCCAGCGGGGTCGGGAACGTGCTGGCGTTGAAGAACACGTACGTCCCGACGGCCGCGGTGATGATGCCGTCTCCGGTTTGCGCGACCAGTCGGGTGCCGAAAAGCTTCTGGAAATCCCGCCCGGCAAGGACAACCCTGAGGTCGGCCCCGAACCGAGACCGCCTGCTTACCGCACCAGCATCATCGCCTTCGGGCACGCGTCTAGCTTAATCGGGCCTTCAGCCACCCCGTAGCCACGCCTCAATGAAGACACGGGATGCATACAGATCTCCTAGGAAACGCACCTCTCCTAGGAAACGCATATATCCCCCGTATTGCACGCTCCCCGCCCCGGTGCCGTAGCCCCACCCCGCCAGTCAAGGCCAGCACCCGTTCGGCCCCCCCGCGCTCTTGACTTTAAGCCCTTGAATTCCGCAGCCGACGCCGACCCTAACCCTGGTCTTGACCTTGACCTTGACCTTGACCTTGGTCTTGACCTTGGTCTTGATCTTGCTCTTGACCTTGGTCTTGACCTCGATTTTGACCTCGATTTTGACCTTGACTTTAAGAGTTCAAACACTCGTCCGAGTGCAAAGGGGCCCGCGGGGATCAGACCCGAAACCTTCCGGAGGAGGTTTCGGGTGATCCCCGCGGGCCCCGTGCAACAGCCAACAAGGTTTTGACCTTGCTCTTGACCTTGATCTTGCTCTTGACCTTGATCTTGCTCTTGACCTTGATCTTGCTCTTGACCTTGATCTTGCTCTTGACTTTGATCTTGGCCTCTGACCTTGGTCTTGACCTCTGACCTTGGTCTTGACCTAACGCCACGCCAACGACACAGGTCCGCGAGCGACCCAGAGCTAGCGCTCGACGTCGCCCGCGATGAACTTCTCAACCAGGTCGCGGCAGGTGCGGTCGTCGAACTGCTCCGGCGGGGACTTCATGAAGTAGGAACTCGGCGAGGTGACCGGCCCGCCGATGCCGCGGTCCTTGGCGATCTTGCAGGCGCGCAGCGCGTCGATGATGACGCCGGCCGAGTTCGGTGAGTCCCAGACCTCGAGCTTGTACTCCAGGTTCAGCGGCACGTCGCCGAAGGACCTGCCCTCCAGGCGCACGAACGCGAACTTGCGGTCGGACAGCCACGGCACGTGGTCGGACGGGCCGATGTGCACGTCGGCCTTGGCCATCTCGTGCGGGATCTGCGAGGTAACCGACTGGGTCTTGGAGATCTTCTTGGACTCCAGGCGGCTGCGCTCCAGCATGTTCATGAAGTCCATGTTGCCGCCGACGTTCAGCTGGTAGGTGTGCAGCAACTCGACGCCGCGGTCCTCGAACAGCTTGGCCAGCACGCGGTGCGTGATCGTCGCGCCGACCTGCGACTTGATGTCGTCGCCGACGATCGGCACGCCCGCGTCCGCGAACTTCCGCGCCCACACCGGGTCGGAGGCGATGAACACCGGGAGCGCGTTGACGAAGCCGACCCGGGCGTCGATCGCGCACTGGGCGTAGAACTTGTCCGCCTGCTCGGAGCCGACCGGTAGGTAGGACACCAGCACGTCGACGCGGGCTTCCCGGAGCGCCGCGACCACGTCGACGGCCGGGTCGTCGGACTCGGTGATGATCTCGCGGTAGTACTCGCCGAGGCCGTCGAGGGTATGGCCGCGCTGAACGATCACGCCGGTCGGCGGGACGTCGGCGAACTTGATCGTGTTGTTCTCGCTGGCGAAAATCGCTTCGCTGAGGTCCAGGCCAACCTTCTTGGCGTCCACGTCGAAGGCGGCAACCACCTCGACGTCCGACACGTGGTACTCGCCAAACCGCACGTGCATCAGGCCGGGGACGCGCACGTCGTCAGCGGCGTCCTTGTAATACTCAAGGCCCTGGACGAGCGAGCTCGCGCAGTTGCCCACCCCCACGATGGCTACGCGCACTTTTTTGGCACCCATCAGGATGACTCCTTCTCGCTTCCGCGATCTATTCCGGGATTTATGACGGTCGGTCCCGCGGGAGGGTAGGGTCCGCCCGCGGCACCTGTTGCCTCTGACCGCCGTTCCTCGGCGATCAGCTCATTCAGCCAGCGGACATCGCGCTCCACGGCTTCAAGCCCGTGCCGCTGCAGTTCGAGCGTGTAGCTGTCCACGCGCTCCCGCGTGCGCGCAAGCGCCGCTCGCAGCCCTTCAAGCCGGTCTTCGAGCCGGCTCCGCCTGCCTTCCAGGATCCGCAGGCGGATGTCCGCCCGGGTCTGGCCGAAGAACGCGAAGTGGACGCCGAACTCGTCGTCCTCCCAGGCGCCGGAGCCGGGGTTGGT
>DAHWEX010000064.1 GCA_027326205.1 Actinomycetota bacterium | reverse complement strand
AGTCACTGAAGGCGTGGCATGCCAAGTACCCCGCCGTGCCAGTCTGGCAGGACGTGGTGCGCGATCACCCCGCCCACGTGCTGGCCAGCTACTCCGCCCGCGCCGACCTCGTCGTGGTCGGCAGGCACGACGGCGCGCCCGCCCGCCCGGCCGTCGGCCGGGTCCAGCACGCGCTGCTCGACCACGCCCGGGGGCCGGTCGCGGTCGTCCCGGTGGCCGGCTAACGCACCCACGGGTCGCAGGCCGAGCGCGCGGCCTGCGGCACGCAGTTGCTGGCGCACCGCGGGGTGCGCCACGTGCTCGATGATCTGCCCGGCCTGTTCGTCCATGTCGCGGCCCCAGATGGTGGCGGTGCCCTGCTCGCTGACGATGTAGCTGTGCTGGAAGGACGTCACCGGCCCGTCGAGCCGCGCTACCACCGTGGACACGTCCGCCTTCGGGTGCCACGACGGCAGCGCGATGATCGCCATCCCGCCCCGGGAGTGCAGCGCGCCCACCACGAAGTCCGTCTGCCCGCCGAATCCCGAATGCACCTGCCCGCCCACCCACGTCGCGTTGGCCTGCGCGAACAGGTCAACTTGGAGCGCGCTGTTGACCGAGGTCATCCGCCGGCACCGGGCGATCTTGGCGGGGTCGTTCACCGTCTCGGTCCGCAGCATCCGCACGTCCGGGTTGCGGTCCATCCAGGCGTAGAGGTCAGCGCTGCCGAACGCGAACGACGCGGTGACCGGCTGGCCGGGGTCGAGGGCACCCGCCTTGGCCAGGCCGAGCACGCCGTCGCTGAACATCTCCGACCACACGGCCAGCCCCCGCCTCCCGTCCAGCCGGGCGAGAACGGCGTCGGGGACCGCGCCGATGCCGGCCTGCACCGTGGCCCCGTCGCCGATGAGCGCGGCCACCCGGTCGCCGATAACGGCGGACGCGTCGCTAACGGACCGCTCCGGCGGGGAGGGCAGCGGCGCCTCCGCCTCGATCGCGTAGTCGATGACGTCGCAGGGCACCTCCGCGTCGCCGTACGTGTACGGAACCCGCGGGTTGAGCTGCGCGATCACCAGCCCGCCCCGGGCACGGACCGCTTCGATCGCCGCGGGCAGCACGTTCACCTCCGTGCCGAGCGACACGGTGCCGTCCGACGGCACCGAGGTCTGGATCAGCACGACGTCCGGCGGGAGGGCATCGGCCAGCAGGGCGGGCACCAGCGACAGCCGGCACGGGAAATAGCGCAGCCCCCGCCGCCCGCGCATGCCCGGCCCGACGAACGGCGACTCGAGCGTCACGCCCGGCCGGTCCGGCATGCCCGGCTGCGCGTTGAGCGCGAACAGCCGGTACCGGGCGAGCGCGCCGTCGAGCACGGCCAGGGCCTGCCGCGGTGCGGCGAAATTGCCTCCGGCGACGACCCGGGGGGTCCCGGCCAGCGCGCCGAGTACGCTCCCCAGTTGCCGCTCAGAAATGATGCGCATCGCCGTCTCCTGTCAGCCGCCGGGCGGCAAGCCGCCGTCCGTTCACGATCGCCGGAGAGATCCGGATGAAGTGGTCGTGGTTCCCTGGTGCCCACGGAACCAGGTCAACCTGCTCCAGGCGGCGTATCTCCTCGTCGTCGACCACCGCCTCGCAGTACCCGACGACGGTGACGCTCCAGCCCGTGTGCGCGGCGGCGTCCATGCAGTCCGCCTCGAAGGCCACCACCGCGCCGCGGGTCGCCGCGGCGAGTTTACCGCCGGAATCTGTCCGGATGATGATGCCGTCCGAGTGCAACGCGAAGTTCACGAGTTCCACCGCGGGCAGCGCCTGCCTGGTGTAGACGATCCTGCCCAAGGTCACCCGTCCGAGCAGCCGCAGGCACTCGGTCCGCGACAGTTGCTCAAGTGTGGTGCCGCTGGATTCCATACCCGCAGGATGCCTGTGACGGATACCTCATGCGGAGGGCACAAGGTCCCTAACCGGCAGGTCCCTCGGCCGTGATTCATCAGGACGCCGATTCGTCGAAAACCCGGGCCGCGTAGGCGGCCGCCTGGGTGCGGCGTTCCATGCCGAGCTTGGCGAACAGCACGGACACGTAGTTCTTCACGGTCTTCTCCGCCAGGAACAGCCGCTCGCCGATCTGCCGGTTCGTCAGGCCCGCCCCGATCAGCTCGAGGATCCTGCGCTCCTGCGGCGTGAGCCCCGCCAGCGGGTCGGGCTTGTCCTGGTGGTGCCGCAGCCTGGCCATGACCCTGGCGGCCGCGTCCGGGTCCAGCGTCGACTTGCCCGCGGCGACGGTCCGCACCGCGCCGATCAGGTCGGTGCCACGGATCTGCTTGAGCACGAAGCCGGCGGCTCCGGCCATGATGGCGTCCATCAGGGCATCGTCATCGGCGAACGAGGTGAGCATCAGGCAGGCGACCCCGGGCAGCCGCGAGCGGATCTCCCGGCACACCGTGACGCCGTCGCCGTCCGGCAGTCGCACGTCGAGCACGGCGACGTCCGGCCGCAGCGCGGGGATTCGCGCCAGCGCGGAGGACGCCGTGCCCGCCTCGCCGACCACCGCGATGTCGGGCTCGGCCTCCAGCATGTCTCGCACGCCTCTGCGGACAACCTCATGGTCGTCGAGCAGGAACACGGTAATCTTCCCGGCCACCTCGCAGGACTGGCTAGTCATCGCGACCACCTCAACCGTCGTTTAGGCCGCGGGATGCCCGAAGCGGGGCGTGTCCGCTTCCTCAGCTCAAGCGTAGGCGGTTTCTCCCGCTTGACAACGGACGTTGGTCCCGGTCAAAGCGGGTCTGACGGCCTAGCTTCGCGGGAAGTGCGCCCCTGAGCGCCGGCCGCCGTGCGGCCTACCGTCGTGAGTGAGAAGCAAGACGGGCGACGTAGGAGAAGAAGATGCCAGGGATCATCGTTGGTATCGACGGCTCGGAGCGGTCACGCCATGCCCTTGAGTGGGCGGTCAAGGAGGCGGCGCTCCGGCACGCGGAGCTCACCGTGCTCACCGTCAGCGAGGTGATCGCCGGAGGATTCTGGGGCGGCCCCGTCTTCCCGGGGGACCTGGACCGCACCAGGCAGGCACAGGAAGCGGCGCAGGTTGAGACGGACATCGTGCTGGAAAAGGCCGGCCGGGAGTCCCGCCCGGCCGCGGTCACCGTGCGCGCTGTCACCGGCGTGCCCGCGGACGAGCTCCTGTACGCGTCCGGCGACGCGGACATGATCGTCGTCGGCTCCCGCGGCGCCGGCGGGTTCAAGCGGCTGGTGATGGGCTCGGTCAGCACCACGGTCACCCATCATGCCCGCTGCCCGGTCGTCGTCATCCCCGCAGGAACCACCTGAACTGGCATAACGGCCAAGGAGGCCCACGATGAGCGCCACTGTCAAAGACGTGATGAGTACCCATGTGTACGCAGTCACCGAGACCGCCTCGTTCAAGGAGATCGCGAGCAGGCTGCATGAGCTGCGCATCAGCGCGTTCCCGGTGGTCGACAGCGACGGCAAGGTCATCGGGGTGGTCTCCGAGGCCGACCTGCTCCCCAAGGAAGCGCTCGAGGGCGAAGTGCCCGGCGTGCTCCACTCCCTGGGGCGGTCCCGCGAGCGGTCGAAGGTCACCGCGGTGACCGCGGCCGACCTGATGACCAGGCCCCCGGTGACCGTCGGCCCCGACGAGCCGGTGACCCATGCGGCCCGCCTGATGTACTCCGCGAAGGTCAAGCGCCTCCCGGTCGTCGGCGACGACGGGAAGCTGATCGGCATCGTGGCCCGGTCCGACGTGCTCAGCGTCTACCGCCGGCCCGACGCCGAGATACACCACGAGATCACCCAGGAGATCATCCTGGACAAGCTCCTCTGCGACCCCGCCAAGTTCACGGTCACGGTCGAGGACGGCGTCGTCACCATCGAGGGCACGCCGGAGACCGCTTACGCCGGCCACGACATCGTCAACGACGTGCGGCACGTGGAGGGCGTCGTCGCGGTCCGCGACCGGCTCAGCTACCCGGCCGACCGGCCCGACCGGACGTATAACACCAACCCGCTGTTCTGACGGGGACCTTGGTCCGCGGCGGATCCCGGCAAAAGTCCCTGCCCGCCTGACCACGCCACGGGAAGCATAAGGGAATGACGGATGACCTAGCCGAGATGACCCTGAGCCTGACGGACCATACCCGCTTCCTGGTCACGACGGCTGCCAGGGCCCCGTCGGTGCATAACACCCAGCCGTGGCGGTTTCGCGTCAGCGCGCGGGCGGTGGAGCTGTGGTGCGATCCGGTGCGCAAGCTCAAGACGGACGCGGCGGGCCGGGAGATGCTCATCAGCTGCGGCGCGGCGCTGTTCGGGCTGCGGCTGGCCATCAGGTCACTGGGAGTCATCCCGGTCACCGAGTTGCTGCCCGACCCGGCCCGGCTGCGGCTGATGGCCCGGGTCACGGTCGGCACGGCGATGCCGGCGGACGAGTGGGAGCTGCGGATGCTCCGTGCGGTACCGCACCGGCACACCCACCGTGGCCCGTTCGCTCCCGGCCCGTTGTCGGCCGGGCTGGTCGCCGGGCTGCAGCACGACGCGCTCGCCGAGGGCGCCCTGCTGGCACTCGTCGACGGGGGGCTGGCGTACGACCGGCTGGCCGGCTTCGTCGCCGCGGCGGCGCGGCGCGGTGACCGGGACTCGGTCGCGCGGGCCGAGATCCGCCGCTGGACCCGCGGCCGGGCCAGCACGGCCAGGGACGGCGTTCCCGCGCTGGCGTTCACCGCCGCCGCCGGCCACCGGCCGGGGACGCTGCAGCAGCGCGACTTCGACCTCGGCCGGGGGCTCGGCCGGCTCGCCGCCGGCGGCGAGCCGCCGCCGGTGACGGCCGTGCTGCTGACCGACCGGGACAGCCGGGGCAGCTGGCTGCGGGCCGGGCAGGCGCTGCAGCGGCTGCTGCTGCACGCGGCGACGGGGTGGGTGTTCGCCAGCCTGCACACCCAGCCGCTGGAGAACGCGGCCACCAGGCGCCTGATCCAGGACCGGCTCGCGCTGCCCGGCAGGCCGCAGATGGTGCTGCAGCTCGGCCGGTCCGCGACAACGCTCGCCACGGCACGCCGCGGTCCGCAGGACCTGGCCGAGCCGTGACCCCGGCCCGTTCCCGCACAGGGTGACGGCCACCTGCCGGCCGGCCCCGAGCCGGGGCGCGGCGTGCGGCGCGGGACGCCTAGCGGCCGGCCAGGTCGGTCCGCTCGACCGACTCGCCGCGGCCGACGAGGACCACGGCCACCATCTCCGGCGGGAACAGGCCGTGGGCGACCACCCCGGGCGCCGACGACAACCGGGCGGCCAGCTCCGCCGGGTCTTTGACCGGGCCGCGGTAGTCGGCGATCACGCCGCCGTCCGGGCTCAGCGGGACATCGCGCAGCGTGACCGTGCCGCTGGCGCCGCCGGCGACCCGGCGGATGGTGGCGCGCAGCCCGAAGGACATCAGCTCGAGCGGCACGGGGGAGCGCAGGGCCGGGACCGGCTTGGTGGAGTCGGCGATGACGACGAACGCCTCCGCCGCGCCGGCCACGATCTTCTCCCGGGTATGGGCGCCGCCGCCGCCCTTGACCAGCCACCCGTCCGGGGCGATCTGGTCGGCGCCGTCGATGGTGACGTCGAACCGGTCGATGCTCGTGACGGCCTCGATCCGCAGGCCGAGTTCGCGCGCGGCGTGCTCGGTGGCCGGCGACGTGGCCGCGCACAGGATGTCCAGTGACCGCTTGGCCAGGGCCGGGAGCAGGTACGCCACGGTCGACCCGGTGCCAAGGCCGACGGTCATCCCGTTCTCGACCAGTTCCGCGGCCGCCTCGGCGGCAACCTGCTTCTCTCGCTCAGTGCTCATGTCCGGATGCCTCCAGGCGGTGATCGGTCCTGCCCCTACCGTACGGTCAGCCGCGGCCGCGGGAGAGGCGGCGCCCGTCATCGCGGGGCAGAAGCTGATGCCGAACGGTCCGGTGCTCCGCGTGCCGGGTAGCGCGGAGCACCGGACCGTTCGGGCTACCGCTTGGCTTGCTCCTTGCCTTCCCCGAGCTTGACGGCGCCGTCCGCTGCGCGCGGAACTTCCGCCGCGCCCGCGGGGGGCACGGCGGCGCCCGCCGCCGCTAGCCGGGCGGCAGCACGGCCGCGCGGATCGCGTGCTTGCGCAGCTTGCCCGACGCGGTGCGCTCCAGCGCGGTGACGAAGCTGACGCCGACCGGGCACTTGAAGTGCGCGATGCGGTCCCTGGTCCACGCGATCAGTTCCTCCTCGCTCACCTCGGCGCCGGGGCGCAGCACCACCGCCGCGTACGGCGACTCGCCCCAGCGGTCCGACGGGATCCCGACGACGGCGACCTCCGCCACCGCGGGGTGGCCGGTCATCACGCTCTCCACCTCGGCCGGGTACACGTTCTCGCCGCCGGAGATCAGCATGTCCTTCAGCCGGTCGTGCAGGTACAGGTAGCCGTCGGCGTCGAAGGAGCCGCCGTCGCCGGTCCGCAGCCAGCCGCCGGGGAGGATGACCTCGGCGCTCTGGCCCGGCTTGCGCCAGTAGCCCTTCATCACCCGCGAGCCGGCCACCAGCACCTCGCCCCGCTCGCCGACGGCGCGGTCGTCCAGCGTCACCGGGTCCACGACGCGGACGCGCGCGCCGGCCATCGGGCGCCCGGCCGAGACCAGGCGGTGCGCGAAGGCCTCGTCGGGCACGTGGTCGGCCGGGCCGAGCAGGGTGAACCCGCCGGTCGACTCGGTCAGCCCGTAGGACTGCACGAACGAGCAGCCGATGACCTCGACCGCCGCGCGCAGCACCGGCAGCGGGATCGGCGACGCGCCGTAGACGACGTGACTCAGCGCGCTCCAGTCGGCGGCCCGGGCCTGCGGCAGCGCCAGCAGTCGCTGCAGCACCGTCGGCACCACCGCCGCGTGGGTGACACCGCGGCCGGTCAGGAAGCGCAGCAGGTCCGCCGGGTCGGCCACCACGTCGAGCAGGATCCGGCCGCCGTTGAGGTTGGCCGCGAGCAGCAGGCCGAGCCCGGAGATGTGGAAGAACGGGATCGGCGCCGCGCA
>DAHWEX010000061.1 GCA_027326205.1 Actinomycetota bacterium | reverse complement strand
ACCGTCACCGTGGTCGCCGCCCCCGCGCCCCCGCTGGCCGGCGCGCCGCCGGACGCGCTGCCCGAAGCGCCGGCAGGCGCACTGGCACTGCCCGAGGCGCTACTCGAGGAACTGCCCGAACTGCCGCAAGCGGTGGCGAGCGCGGCGACGGCTACGGCACTGATGACGCCGGCGCCAAGCCGGCTGGTGCGCGAGAACCCCATGGGACTCCTACCTTCTAACGTCATGATGATTATGCGCTAATTGCCCGCCACCTGCGCTGCCTGACAGAGAAAGCGGCCTGCGGGGAACGGGACCGTAAATCAGTGATTGCGGTGAGAGATAGCAGAGTATTGAGGGAAAGGCCGCACGGCTACAGCCGAGTCAATGAATGGCACAGCGCGGCCCCGGGAAGCCTGCGCCGCCGCGGTCAGCCGGCCCGCGCGGGCAGCCAGGCGTCCAGTTCGCCGCGGGTCGGCGCGGTCGCCGGGCCCTGCCGGGTCACCGCGAAGGCGGCCGCGGCGTTCGCGCGGGCGGCGGCGGCGAGCGGGGGAAGCCCGTCGGCGAGGGCGGCCAGGAACACCCCGGAGTGCGCGTCGCCCGCGCCCGTGGTGTCGACGGCGGTCACCACCGGGGCCGGCACGTGCACCGGGCCGGCCCGCCCCGCGTCCGGGCGGGCGACGTAGCAGCCGGCGGCGCCGGCCCGGACGATGACCCCGGCCCGCCCGGACCGGGCGAGCAGGCGCTGGGCCGCCGCGGCGGCACGGGGCTGGCCGGCGGGGGAGCCGGCCGGGTTGGTCTCGGCGAGCAGCGCGGCTTCCCTCTCGTTGCAGCTCAGCCAGTCGCAACGGGCCAGCACGGGCGCGAGGACCGCGGCCGGGATCTGCGCGACCAGCGGGCCCGGGTCCATGAACAGCAGGACGCCGGGCGGCAAGGCGGACGCCCAGGCGCTGAGCGCGGGGCCTGTCTCCGGGGCGGCGAGGCCGTAACCGGAGACGTAGACCGCGTCCCCCGGCCCGGCGGGCACCATGTCCCAGCCGTCCGGGTCGCGCACCATCTCCGCGCCCAGGCGCGTGACGAACGTGCGCTCGCCGTCCGGTTCGACCAGGGCGACGTCGAAGCCCGTGTCGCCGCCGGCGTCGGGCGGCCGGAGCAGCGCGATCCCCTCGGCGGCCAGGGCCGCGCGGATCAGGTCGCCCCACGGGCCGGTGCCGTGCCCGCCCGCGTAGAGCACCGGCAGCCCGTGCCGCGCGGCGGCGGCCATCACGTTGAACCCGCCGCCGGCCGTGACGCCGCCGGACGAGGCCAGCAGGTCGCCGCCGCGCGGGGGCAGCGCCTGGACCCGCAGCACCACGTCGACGAGGGCCTCGCCCGCGAGAACCAGGCGGCGCGGGCCTTCCGGGCGCAGCACCGGCCCGTTCGCAATGATCATGAGCGCCTGGCCAGCAGGGAGTCGGCCAGTTCGGCCAGGCCGAACCCGTGGGCGTCGATGACCGCCACCGCGTGCGGCGGGAAGGCGGCGACGCCGTGGCACGCGCCGGCGACGGCGCCGGCCATGGCGGCGATCGTGTCGCAGTCGCCGCCGAGCGACGCGGCCAGCAGGCAGGCCCGCCACGGATCCTCCGGCACGGCGCTGAGCACGGCGAACGCCGCCGGAACCGACTCCTGGGTGGCCAGGCTCGTCCCGACGAGCGCGTAGATCCGCGCGGCGGCCTCCGCCGCAGGGAGCCCGGCGGCCAGGCCGGCCGCCCAGCGGATGCGGGCCGCGACGTCGGCGCCCGCCACCCAGTGGCCGCGGCGCGCGCCCAGCGTGGCGGCCGCCACCGCGGCCCGCGTCGCGTCGGCGGTGCCGCCGCCGTCGATCCCGGTGCTCACCGCGGCCGCCACGGCGGCGGCGCCGGCCAGCGCGACCGACGTGTTGTGGGTGACGAGGCTGACCGCGTGCACGGCACCGACCAGCGCCGCCAGGTCGTCCGCCGGCCGCAGGACGCCGACCGGGGTGACCCGCATCGCCGCGCCGTTCGTGTCGCCGCCGATCCCGGCCTCCTGCGGCGGCGTGCCCGCGAGCACCGCGTCGACGGCCCGGCGGGTGGACGGGCCGAGGAGGTCGAGCGAGCCGCGGGCCGCCATGTCCCGCTCCCAGGCGACCAGGGCGGCCGCCAGTTCGCGGGGCTCGACGGGGCCGGCGAGCAGCAACCGGGCGAGCAGGACGGCCTGCTCGGTGTCGTCGGTGACCGCTCCGGCCGGCAGGCCGGCCGCGATCGGGTGCCCGGGCGGCGCGGGCTCGAAGCCGGTGAGCAGCGGGCCCCAGCGCTCCACGATCTGCGGCCGGGACAGCAACTGCGTCGGCATGCCGAGCGCGTCGCCGATCGCCAGGCCGTACAGGGCGCCCCGGGCCCGGTCCGCCCGCTGCGCGGCTGACGCGGCGGACTCGCTGGACGAAGGTGACAAGGAAGACGAGCCCCTCAAGCGCGGTTTACCGGGACGGCTGTATCGTGCCAGGCTACAGCCGGGAACGTACCGGCGAGGAAGGGGTACCGCGTGACTAACGCGGCAGAGCAGCGCCCGCTTGGTCTGGAGACCAACGGCATCAACGTGATCAGCTCCGATGAGCGGAAGGGCGCGCCCGCCAGCCTTTTCTGGCCGTGGTTCGCGGCCAACATCTCCGTGCTCGGGCTGAGCTACGGCGCCTACGTCCTCGGCTTCGGCATCTCGTTCTGGCAGGCGTGCGCGGCCGGGCTGATCGGGATCGTGGTGAGCTTCCTGCTCGTCGGCTTCGTGGCGGTGGCCGGCAAGCGCGGGTCCGCGCCGACGCTGGTGCTGTCGCGCGCGGCGTTCGGCGTGCAGGGCAACAAGCTGCCCACCCTGATCTCCTGGGTCAGCAACATCGGCTGGGAGGTCGTGCTCACCGTGCTGGCGACGCTGGCCACCGCGACCGTGTTCCACCGGCTCGGCTGGAGCTCGGGCGACGTGACCAAGGTCATCGCCTTCCTCGTCATCACCGTGCTGATCGTCGGCAGCGCGGCCCTCGGCTTCGACATGATCATGCGGGTGCAGGCCGTGATCACCGTGGTGACCGGGGTGCTGACCGTGATCTACTTCATCCTGGTCGCGGGCAAGATCCGCTGGTCCACGGTCGCCGCGCTGCACTCGGGGTCCGCCCCGGCCTTCCTCGGCGCGACCGTGCTCGTGCTCACCGGGTTCGGGCTCGGCTGGGCCAACACCGGCGCCGACTACTCGCGCTACCTGCCGCGCCGCTCCTCCGGCGCGGGCGTGGTGTGGTGGACGACGTTCGGCGCGTCGGTCGCGCCGGTCTTCCTGCTGGGCTTCGGGCTGCTGCTCGCCGGGTCGTCCGCTTCGCTGTCGACCGCGATCAACACCGACCCGGTCGGCGCGCTGGCCACCATCTTGCCGACCTGGTACCTGGTGCCGTTCGTCGTCGTCGCGGTGCTCGGCCTCGTCGGCGGCGCGGTGCTCGACATCTACTCCTCGGGGCTGACGCTGCTCGCCGCCGGGCTCCGGGTGCCGCGCTGGTCGGCCGCGCTGTTCGACGGGGTGCTGATGATCGCGGGCACGATCTACGTGGTGTTCTTCTCAACCAACTTCATCGGGCCGTTCGAGGGGTTCCTGATCACGCTCGGCGTGCCGCTCGCGGCCTGGTGCGGCGTGATGCTCGCCGACATCGCGCTGCGCCGCTCCGACTACGCCGAGGCGGACCTGTTCACCTCGGCCGGCCGGTACGGGATGGTGCGCTGGCTGCCGGCCG
>DAHWEX010000057.1 GCA_027326205.1 Actinomycetota bacterium | reverse complement strand
CGAACGCGGCCAGTGGCACCCCCGCGTAGCCGCCTAGCTTCCCGGGCCGGGAGCCGCCCGGGACCGCGCGCAGGCACTCATCAGCGACCAGGCGTCGCGGTGGGCTCGGACAGCAGCCCGTGCACCATGTCCCCGCAGGGGGCGTGGGAGTCCCCTACAGTGGCCGTGAGCCCCCGGGAAGCTGACCGAAGGCCGGCGAACAGGGTAGTCCGCCGACGGCGAACACAGGAAATCGCCTCGTAACGTGGTTGGGATTCGGGCGTGGCGGGAATCTTGTCCGGGTATCCAGTGTTGCCGATAGAGACCGCCAACCGCCTGGGAGGCAGCAAGTAATGGCCGAACGCGCACTTCGCGGAACCCGGCTCGGCGCCACGAGCTATGAGAACGACCGGAACACCGACTTGGCCCCGCGCCAGGAGGTTCCGTTCGACTGTCCCAATGGCCACCATTTTAGCGTCCCCTTCGCCGCTGAGGCGGAACTACCCCCGATGTGGGAGTGCCGTATCTGCGGTGCGATGGCGACGGCGAGCACGGGCGATTCGCCGTCACCGAAGAAGGTGAAGCCACCGCGGAGCCACTGGGACATGCTGCTGGAGCGGCGGACCGTCGAGGACCTCGAGGCGGTGCTCGCCGAACGGCTCGAGGTCGTCAAGCAGCGCCGCGCCGTGGAAGCCCGCGCGATCGCCGGCGTCCACAACCGGCGCAGCGCTTAACGCCTAACCGGGGAATCCCGCCGCGGAGCCCCGGCATCAGCGTCATGGGGGGACTCCGTCCCCCCATTGTCCACTGTATTCCTGTGCCCTCTGGGGCCCTCTGCGGGGGGACGCGCCACGAGGGCGGCGACTCCGGGGTGCGGACAGGCTCAAGGAGCAGTGGCGGCCGTCAGCGGGCGGCCCAGCGACCGTCCCGCCTTCCGCTGGCGCGCCTCCCGCTGGCTGGGGAGTAAACCGCTGCGGTTGCGGTGAAACGGCATCCAGAGACCGGGTGCCGTGTGCGCTATCAGCGGCGGGCGCTGGCCGCGGTGTGGCCGTGCAGCCAGTTGCTGATGCCCCACCGGGCGACCCGGGTGAACGCCTCGATGATCACCGTGTTGGACATCTTCGAGGCACCCCGCTCACGCTCCACGAACGTGATCGGCACCTCCGTGATCGTCATGCCCCGCTGAAGCACCCGGAGGGTCATGTCGATCTGGAAGCAGTAGCCCGCCGACTGGATGCCGCGCAGGTCGATCTTCCGCAGCGTCTCCGCACGGTAAACCCGGAACCCGCCCGTCGCGTCCCTGACCCGGACGCCGAGCATGATCCGGTTGTAGATGTTGGCGCCCTTGGAGAGGAACTCCCGGGACTTGGGCCAGTTCACCACGGTGCCGCCCGGCACGTAGCGGGAGCCGATGACCGCGTCCGCCGAGCCGGCGGTCGCCAGCAGCTTGGGCAGGTCCTCGGGGCGGTGCGAGCCGTCCGCGTCCATCTCGACGATCAAGTCGTAGCCGCGTTCCAGCGCCCAGGTGAACCCCGCCACGTACGCGCGGCCGAGGCCCGCCTTCTCCGTGCGGTGCATCACCTGCACGCTGGTGTCCTTCTCGGCCAGTTTGTCGGCCAGGTCCCCGGTGCCGTCGGGGCTGTTATCGTCAACGACAAGCAGGTCAGCGGCCGGGACCGCCTCGCGGATCCGGCCCACGATGATCTCAAGGTTCTGCCGCTCGTTGTACGTGGGCATCACAATCAAAACGCGGCTCGTCGCCGCGTCAGGCTCACTCATCGCCTGTGTTCACCTTCTTCATCGGCCTATGTCCGGAAATGTCAAGTGGAAGGGGCCCGGGCGGCACCCTCGGTCCGCAGCCTGCCCGCAGGACGCGAGCACGGTCTCCGTTGTCTACTGAGCCGCCCGGGCCCCTTCCAGGCCCAACCCCCGACAGCCGGACACGCACCGGCGCTGCCGCCGCGAACGGGCCCGCAGACTGGCTGTCTCCGGACCTGCCGTGGCTTAACAATCCTACGCCAGCCGCCCCTGCCGCTGAGCCGGGCGGCGAACTACAGGCGAAACGTTACCGTCTCCCCGGTTGCGCTCACGGTCGCTTCGATCGCGTGGCCTCGCCTTTCTTCTTCGCCCGCACGGGCGCCCTTAGCAGTCTCTCAGCCAGCCGAGAGCTGGCCCTCAGCTGTTCAGGCACCGCTTCCAACTACGGAGAGAATACATTCATTACTTTAAGTAATCATTGCCGACCGGACCGGCCCGTCGGCATTTCTCTGCGCAATGAAAGAAGTGCCGTGAGTAGTTCAACGCGGAAGGCCGCGGCGCGGGCGACGGGCGCGGTACTGGCGGCCGGCGGCGCGGCCGGGCCGAGGCCCGCTGGCGGCCGTCGGGTAGCGGCGGGCTAGCCCCGCGGGGCGGTCAGGTCCACGATCCCGGTGCCGGCCGCCACGGCCGCCTCGCCGGGCATGCCGGGGCCGGCGTACGGGGCGAAGCGGGTGCGGACGAGGGGGTCGTGGCCGGCCACCAGGCGGGTGGCGGGCTGCGACCCGAGCTGGGCCAGCGTGTCGTAGGCGCGGTACATCGCCGGCAGGTCGGCGACGATCGCGAACGGGCGGTCCCGTTCGACCTCCTCGTAGAAGTGCAGGGCGTCCGAGGCCAGGACCACGGTGCCGCTGCCGCCCGGGCCGCTGGTGCCCGGCGTGGTCACCGCGGCGATCAGCTGGCCCGGGGTGTGGCCGCCGACCTCGGTCAGCTCGATGCCGGGGGCGAGGGGATAGCTCCCGCTGAAGAGCGTGAGGCGGTCCTCCTCGCGCGCCTTGGCGAGGAGGGCGATCTCGTCCGGCTCGCTGTGCGCGGCGAAGTGGGCGCGCCGGGCGACCGGCGAGGTCCAGAAGGCGTACTCGGCCTCGGTCATGATCACCTGCGCGCGCGGGAACTGCCGGACGTTTCCGGTGTGATCCCAGTGCGCGTGAGTGACCACGATCGCGGTGACGTCGTCCACGCCGATCCCGACCGACGGCAGCACCTGCGCCGGGGTCGTGTAATGCGTCCGCCGCCTCCGGTCGCCCGCCTCGGGGGCGAAGCCGGTGTCGACGAGCACGACCCCGGCGGCGTCATCCCTGATCACCCAGAAGTAGTAGTCGATGTCCAACTCGGCGTCCGGCTCGCCGTACAGGCGGAAGTTGAGGTAGCTTTCCGCGCGGCTGGTGACGCGGTGCCCGTACCTGACCGCGAGCACCTGCCGCGCCGGGGCGGCGGAGGTCACGCACCCTCGAAGGCGTCGCGGTAGTGCTCGTCGGAGACTTCCCCCGACCAACTGGTGAGGCCGAGCGAGACCGCGGTGTGGCTGAGGAACGAGCCGGGCCCCGCGCCGTGCCAGTGCACCTCGCCGGGCGGCGACCAGACCACGTCGCCCGCCCGTACCACGCGCTTGTCGCCGTCGCTGTTCTCGACCATGCCCTCGCCGCTGTTGACCAGCAGCGTCTGCCCCGCCGCGTGCGAGTGCCAGTAGGTGCGCGCCCGCGGCTCGAAGACCACGCTGTACACCCGGACCTCGCCCTTGTCCCCGTCGTCGAGCAGCGTGTCCTGCATCGCGTGCCCGGTGAACGTGGGCTTCGGCCCGACGTTGGACGGCACGCCGTCCTTGCGGCCCCGCTCGTACTCCATCGTGTCCGTCCTTCCCCTGTGCTCGCCGGGCCTGTGCTCGCCGGGCCCGTGCTCGCCGGCCCTGTGCGTGCCGGCGTGCTCGCCGGCGCCGCAGGCCGCCACGCCTGCAAGGCTAGACGCGGGCCGGGAGCGGCACCATAGCCGATGGCACCAAAGACGCGGCCGGGATCAAGGACGTGGCGGGGCGGCCCGCTACGGCAGGCGGTAGATCGTCACCGTCTTGACGGGGGCGTCTTCCAGGATCGCGAGGACGGGGATCCGGTAGCTCGTCACGGGGACGAGGTCCGCCGCGGGCAGGAAGGCGCGGCCGGGGTCGGCGGCGAGCACGGTGGCGCCGGCCCGGCGCGCGGCCTTGAGGAACGCGAGGGCGAGGGCCGCGAGTTCACGCTGGTAGAAGACGTCGGCGGCGAGGACTACCTGGGCTCGCGCGCCGCCCGTGGCCGCCAGGTCGATGCGGCGCGGCCGGACCTGGGGTGTCCCGTTGGCGGCGGCGTTGAGCGCGATGGCGGCCAGGGCGTTGTCGTCGATGTCGCCCGCCGCCACCGCCGCGGCGCCCGCCTTCGCGGCGGCGATCGCCACCAGGCCCGAGCCGGAGGCGACGTCCAGGACGCGGCGCCCGGCCACGGCGGCCGGATGGTCCAGGACGTAGCGGGCCAGGCCCTGGCCGCCCGCCCAGGGGAACGCCCAGAACGGCGGCGCGTCCCGCTCCGTGCGGCCCCACAGGCCGAACGGCTCGGCGGCGGTGAGCAGCGTGACTTCCGGGACGAACGGGACCGCTGCGCGCGCTGTGGCGGACTGGACGAGGTTCTCCGCCTCGGATGTCATCGCCCGAGCATACGCGGCGGCCGCGGCCGAGTAGGGCAGAGCACGGAATCGTTCGGGAAAATCTGCTTTCTCTTCGCTTTTCATGTGTAGTTTTTTCTGATTTTCGGAGGTATAACGAGAAGACCACTGAGTTCTGAGGGTAGGAGGCGGGATGGCCGAGCAGCCGTACCAGTACCGGCGGCGGGAACTTGCCGAGCCCGACTGGCGACGGTTGCCCGGCTGGGCGGGAGTGACGCGGGCCGAGTGGGAGTCCGCCCAGTGGCAGCGGGCGCACTCGGTCAAGAGCGTGCGGCAGCTACGGGAGGTCGCCGGCCGCGGGCTGACCGAGGAGTTCCTCGCGGACCTGGAGCGGGACCAGCGGGAGCGGGCCACCATGTCCATGCTGATCCCGCCGCAGATGGTGAACACGATCGCGCCGTCCGTTCCCGCTTCCTCGGCCGAGTTCACCAGCGCCTGGTACGCCGATCCCGTGCGCCGGTACATGCTGCCGGTGTTCAGCGACCGGCAGCCGGAGTGGCCCTCGCACCCGTACGCGGCACGGGACTCGCTGCACGAGGCGGAGATGTGGGCGGTGGAGGGGCTGACCCACCGCTACCCGACGAAGGTGCTCGCCGAGATCGTGCCGACCTGCCCGCAGTACTGCGGGCACTGCACCCGGATGGACCTGGTCGGGAACCCGACGCCGTCGTATGACAAGCACCGGTTCAGCCTCCCGCGGGAGGACCGGCTCGCCGCGATGCTCGGCTACCTGCGGGCCACGCCGACGGTGCGGGACGTGGTCGTGTCCGGCGGCGACGTGGCGAACCTGCCGTGGCCGCGGGTGGAGGCGTTCGTCACCGAGTTGCTCTCGGTCGAGTCGGTGCGGGACATCCGGCTTGCCTCCAAGGCGCTGATGGGGCTGCCCCAGCACTGGCTGGCACCGGACGTGCTGGCCGGGGTCGCGCGGCTGGCCGCGCTGGCCCGGTCCCGGGGGGTGTCGCTCGCCGTGCACACGCACGTGAACGCGGCGCAGTCCGTGACGCCGCTCGTCGCCCGGGCCGCGCGGGCGCTGCTGGAGGCCGGGGTGCGGGACGTGCGCAACCAGGGGGTGCTGCTGCGCGGGGTGAACGACTCCCCCGGGGCGCTGCTCGACCTGTGCTTCGCGCTGCTGGACGAGGCCGGGGTGACGCCGTACTACTTCTACCTCTGCGACATGATCCCCGGCGCGGAGCACTGGCGGCTGACGGTCCGCGAGGCCCAGGCGCTGCAGTCGGCGATCATGGGGTACCTGCCGGGCTTCGCGACGCCGCGCATTGTCTGCGACGTGCCGTACGTCGGCAAGCGCTGGGTCCACCAGGTCGTCCGGTACGACGCGGTGCTTGGCGTCTCGTACTGGACCAAGGGGTACCGGACCGCGATCGAGGCCGGCGACCAGGTCGCCCTTGCCCGGGAGTACCCGTACTACGACCCGGTGCACCTGCTCCCGGAGGAAGGCCAGGCCTGGTGGCGCGCGCGGGCGCAGCGCCCGGCCGGCCGGGTCCCCGCCTAGGCGCCCGCTACCGGCAGGCGCCAAGGCCGGGTGCGGGCGCCGACGGGGGCCGGCACGGTTACCCGTGCCGACCCCCGTCGGCGGATTTGGCGGAGTTAGCCGGCGCCGCCTAGTAACGGGCGGGAGCCGGGCGCTGCTGTTGCTGCGAGCCGCCGCGCAGGGCCGGGGAGAGTACCTCGCCGGCCGCCTCCACCAGCAGTGACATCTCGTAGGCGACTAGCTCGGTGTCGCAGTCGGGCGCGGCGAGCACGCACAGGCTGGATCCGTCGCTGATCGACTTGACGATCATCAGGCCGCCCTCCATCTCGACGAGCGCCTGGGTCGGCAGGCCCGCCTCGAAGATCCGCGCGGCCCCCTGCATCAGGCTGGCCAGCCCGGACGTGATGGCCGCGAGTTGCTCGGCGAAGTACGTGGGGATGGCGTCCGACAAGGACAGCGGCACCCCGTCGGCGGAGACCACGGCCGCGTGCGCCACGTCGGGAACGCGGGCCGTGAAATCGCTGACCAGCCAGTTCAAATCCTGGCGATACGCGTAACTCATCGGTCGGTCCCCTCTCCCGCGCGCGGTGTCTGGCCGCCGCTGCCGCCTTGTCCATCTGCCGCCCGGCGCGTGCCGCGCTGGAATCCGGACAGGCGGCTGCGCGCCTGCTCCGGTGACCGCTTGGGTAGCACCCTGGCACCGCCGTCCGCGCTCGCCTGACTGTTTGCTGACCGGCCGCTGGCGCCCGCCGCCCGGGTGGGCAGCCCGTTACCCGAGCCGTCGGGGATCTCCGCCGCGGTTGGCGGCGGCGGCGCCGCCTGGGTTCCCTGGGTTCCCTGAGGTCCTTGAGATCCCTGGGTTCCCTGGGTTCCCTGGGGCATGCTGGCCCGGGGCACCCGCACCGGCAGCCCGGAGGCCGTCTGGTCGCCGGCCAGAGGCTGCTCGCTGAAGAACTCGCCGTTCTGGCTGCCGAAGGTGCCGCCCGGTGCGCCCGGGGAATGGAGCGGGACCTCGTGGCCCGCCCGGAACCAGCCCTTGGCCGACCGGGGTTCCGCCGCGCCGTTCCCGGTCCCGGTCCCGTAGCCGTTCCCGTTCCCGTAGCCACTGCCGTTGCCGCTGCCACTGCCGTTCCCGTAGCCGTTGCCGCCGCCGGGGGGGGCAGGGTAGTCCGCGCGGCTGGGGTAATCGGTGCTGGCGGGATAGTCAGGGGCGAGGCCGACGTTCCCGCCGGCGCCCGTGGTGAGCGCTACGGCGCTTCCGCCGCCGGACCCGGCCCGGACTCGCGCGCTGGCCGGCTGAGCCGACCAGCTTGCGGTGCCGCTGGTGAGCCGGGCGCTGGACCGCTCGATGACGCTGTCCGGCAGCCAGACCAGGGCCGACAGGCCCTGCGGCGGCGCGGGCCGCAGCCGGACCCGGACCCGGTGCCGCTCGGCGAGCCGGGCGACGGCGAACAGGCCCATGTGCCGGGAGACCGACACGTCGATCGTCGGCGGGTTGTCGAGCCGCCAGTTCATGTCGGTGAGCCGGGCCTCGGACACGCCGATGCCCTTGTCGACGATCTCGATGAGCACGCCGCCGCTGGTCAGTTCCTGCGTGGAGACATGGACCTGGGTGTCCTTCGGCGAGAAGATCGTGGCGTTCTCGATCAGTTCGGCGACGAGGTGCACGACGTCGGAGACGGCCTGGCCGATGATGGAGATGCCTGGCGCGATGTTCAGCGTGACCCGGTTGTACTGCTCGATCTCCGACACCGCGGCGCGCGCGATGTCGGCGATCGGCACGGACTCCGACCACTTGCGCGGGTTTTCGTGCCCGGCCAGCAGCAGCAGGTTCTCCGAGTTGCGGCGCATGCGGGTGACCAGGTGGTCCATGGAGAACAGGCTGCCGAGGCGATCGGGATCGTCCTCGTTCTGCTCCAGGGTGTCGATCATGCGCGCCAGGCGCTCGATGAGCGTCTGGGAGCGGCGCGACAGGTTGACGAACATCGCGTTGAAGCTGGAGCGGAGCAGCGCCTGCTCGCTGGCCAGCCGGACCGCTTCGGAGTGGACCTGGTCGAACGCGCGGGCCACCTGGCCGATCTCGTCCAGCGTGGCCACGTTGATGGGCGCGACCGCCATGCTCGCGGCGGACTCGGGGTTGTCCGACAGCAGCCGGACCCGCTCGGGAAGCTGGACCGACGCGATGTCGAGCGCGCCCGCCCGCAGCTGGCGCAGCGGAAGCACCAGCGACCGGGCGACCAGCAGGGCCAGCAGGAGGACGACGAGCAGCACGGCCACGGTGATGATGAGGAACGTAAGCGCGGCCTGCTGCGCGGACTGCTGGAGCTGAGTGGCGCGGTTGACGATGTTGCCCGCCACGAACTGCTCCGTAGTCTGCAGCGCGGAGAGCTTCGCGGCGACCCCCTTGTCCCATACGGCCTGCAGCGTCTGGATGCTGGAGACCGGCTCCACAATCGGCGGGGTCGTGGGTTGCACTTGCGTGTTGCCGGTGGCCGGATTGCTCTTCAGCTCTGCCTGTTCCGCGGCCGCGGTGCTCTGGTCCAGCGCTGTGTCCGACTGGAGTGCGGTCAGCACGCCGGCCGTGCCATTGAGTTGATTCTGGATGAACGGCTTAAAGACGATTCCTACCCCGTCTTCTTCGGCCGCCACGTTGGCCTGGCCGCCGGCGACGGCGAAGATGGCCTGGTCAATGGTGTCTGACTCGGTCTCGCCGTCCAGCTTGGCGGCGGCCGGCCCGAGCAGGTCGTCGAATTCGGTGTTCTCCGCCGGGCTGGCCGTCTTCTGGAACGCGGCTTCCTGGCCGAGCTCCTCGTTGTAGGCGAGCTGCAGGCTCGTCTCCCCGGCGAAGTCGAGGTGCCCGATGGTGGGGTTGTTGTTGGCATCCGTGACCCCGCTGTTGGCGGTGTTCGCCAGCGCCGGGTCCAAGACGGCCTGCTCCTGCGAGGTCAGGTCCTTGGCCTGGGCGAGAGCGCTGAGCGTCTGCACGTCGCTGTTGAGCGACTGGTCGGTGACACCGAGCGAGACCTGGGACTGAAGGGTGGTGATGTCGCCGAGGACGGCCTCGTAGTCCGCGCTCGCCTCCTGGCCGTTCGCGTTAGCGATGGCGAACAGCCCGTGCAACCCGCTCGCATGAACGCTGCTGGTGCTGAAGCTACCAACGCTGGTGACCGAGAGCTCGCTGTTCACGGCGCTCGCGTCCGACTCGACCGTGGCCGAGAAGCCCCCGCCCAGCACCTGCTGCAATGCGACCCGGACCGGGACCAGGTCCCGATTGGTCTGGGCTTGCGCCGACTGGAGCTGATTAATCGACGCCGGGGTACCGCTGATCAGGGCAATGTCGGTCGCGTCCCGCTCGTTCTGCAGATCCTGCGAGACCGGGATGAGCAGCGCGCTCAGCTTAGCCAGCTGCTCGGTCTTGCTGAACTGGCTGGCGCTGTTCTCCGTGTCGGAGACCCGCAGGCCGCCGAAGACCAGGCCCATGAGCAGAGCCGCCACGATGACGGCGAAAAGCCGACGCGCCACCGGCCAGTCGGCCAGGTTCATGTTCAGGTTCAGGTTACGCCGACTTTTCACACCAGAATCGACCTTTGTCGATCTTTCCGTCTTATCTGCCCGGCGGGCAGGCGGGAGCGCGCGGGGTCGAACGCTCGCACCATGGGTTCCCATAAAGTCAGTCCTCGCTGAAAGAGCGATCTCGTCGCACGCCGCTGCACAAACTGACGCTAGACGGGCGCAAAAAAGACCGCACGATCAGCCGTCTGCGTAGGCACCGCAATACCTGTGCTTGAGCTAGCTTAGTGCGGCTTAGTACGTTATGAGGGTTATATACGACAAGCTATGATTACTAGTCATCGTGTTGTTATACGGCGAATTGCTCCTCAGAGTTTCCTCTGAAAAACTTCAGGCCTTCTTGACCGCCCCGCCGAGGTAAAGCTCGCCGATCTCCGGGTGCTCAAGCACCTCGCGGCCCGTGCCCGCCAGCCGGACCGTGCCGTTCTCCATGACGACGCCGTGGTGGCTGAGCTTGAGCCCCGCGCGGGCGTTCTGCTCGACGAGAAGCACGGTCGCGCCGTTCGCGTTCATCTGCCTGGCGGCGTCGAACACGGACTTCAGCACCATGGGCGACAGGCCCATCGACGGCTCGTCCAGCAGGATGAGCTTGGGGTCGAGCATCAGCGCGCGGGCGAATTCCACCAGGCGCTGCTGGCCGCCGGACAGCGCTCCCGCCTTCATCTGCGCCCAGCCGCGCACCTGCGGGAACAGGTCGTAGACCGCGGCTGCCCGCTTGCTGACCTTGGAGCGGTCCTTGATCGTGTAGCCGCCGAGGTCGATGTTCTCGTGGACGGTCATGTCTTTGAACAGGCTGTGGTTCTGCGGGACCTGGACGATGCCCAAGTCGAGGATCTGGCGCGGCGACTTGCCGACGAGCTTCTCCCCGCGCAGCGTGATCGTGCCCAGCCGCGGCTTGAGCAGGCCGCTGATCGCCTTCATCACGGTGGACTTGCCAGCGCCGTTCGGCCCCACCACGCAGGTGATCTTGCCTTCTGGCACGTCGAAGGTGACACCGCGCAGCACGTCACCGCCGCCGTAGCCCGCGACGATCCCCTCCATGGTAAGCAGCGGCTTACTCATCGGCCTGTCTCCTTGTTCAGCACGGGCTCTGCGGCAGTGCCATCGTCTTCGTCCAGGTCAGCGCCCAGATAGGCGTCGAGCACGCGCTTGTCCGACCGGATGATGTCCGGCGCCCCGCTCACCACGGTGGCGCCAGACTCCAGCACGGTGATGGTGGCGCACAGCCCCATCACGAACTCCATATTGTGCTCGACCAGCAGGAACGTCTTGCCCTGCTCGGCATTCAGCTGCCGGATGCGGTCCGCGATCATGTTGATCAGCGTTGGGTTCACCCCGCCCGCCGGCTCGTCGAGCAGGATGACCGCCGGGTCGGCGACGAGCACGTAGGCGAGCTCGAGGAGCTTGCGCTGGCCGTAGGAGAGCGATCCCGCCAGCACGTTCGCGTGCCGCTCGATGCCCACGAACGCGAGCAGTTCCATGGCGTGCCTGCGGTGGTGGGTCCAGGCGTCCCGGCCGAACCAGGCGAGCATGTTCCGCGGCCGGTCCTTCGCCTGCGCCGCGATCAGCATGTTCTCGATGACCGTGAGCCGGGGGAAGATCCGGGTGAGCTGGAACGTACGGCCGATGCCCGCGGCGAACACCTTGTCGGGGGCGAGGCCGGTGATCGGCCGGTCAGCGAACCAGACCTCGCCGGCGTCGGGGCGCTCGTAGCCGGTGATGACGTTGAACAGCGTCGTCTTGCCGGAGCCGTTCGGCCCGATCAGGCCCGCGATCGTGCCCTCCTCGACGGCGATCTCGGCGCCGTTGAGCGCCTGGACGCCGCCGTAGGCCTTCGTGATCCCCTCGGTGCGCAGCAGCGTGGTCACCGGGCACCTCCTGAGCTGACGGACGGGGCGGATGGCGTGGCGGACGGCGCGGCCCCGATCGTGGTCGCCGGGACGACCGCCGGGCGGCCCCTGGTCCGGATCTTGGTGATGAACTCGGCGCCGGTCGGGAGGATGCCGCGCGGCATGAACAGCAGGACGAGCAGGAGGATCGCCCCCAGCACAATCTCGTTGAAGCCGTTGAGCGCGGGAATGGTGTTCAACCACAGCGACAGCGGCTCGATGATCAGGGCGCCGAGCACCGAGCCGGCGATCGAGCCGTACCCGCCGAAGAAGATCATCAGCACCAGCGTGAGGTCGAACAGCGGGTTGAAGCCGGTCTGCGGCTGGACCTGGTTGAGGTAGTAGAACCACACCCCGCCGATCAGCGCGGTGATCGTCCCGGAGATCATGTACGCGGCCATCTTGACCTGCATGGCCTTGACGCCAAGGCCGCGGGCCCGGTCCTCGTCGTCCCGGATCGCACGCAACTGCAGGCCGAACCGGGACCGCCCGACTAGCCAGGCGATGACGATCGCGCCGACCGCGCAGGCCAGCGCGATGTAATAGAAGTTCCGGTTGTACGGCACCGGCGCCCAGCTCAGGAACGGCGAGCCGAGGCCGCTTGACCCGCCGGTGAACCAGAAATTGAACGCCATCAGCTGGAAGATGAAGAAGATCGCGATCGTGACCACGATGAACGTGTGCCGGCGGACCCGCAGCGCGATCAGCCCGAACGGTATCGCGATCAGCGCGCCTGTCACGGCACTGAGCGGGAGCAGTTCGAAGACCGCGGTGGCCTGCATGTGCCAGTCGCGGGCGGCGATGCCCATCGCGTAGGCGCCGCTGCCGAAGAACACGGCCTGGCCGAGGGCGATGTAGCCCGTGTTGCCGGAGAAGATGTGCCAGCCGACCGCGGCGGTGGCGAACACCAGCGCGAGCACTCCGTAGTTGGTGACCGAAGGGTTGCTGAAGACCTGCGGGAACAGCACTGCGAATACGAGCAGGACGACGAGGCCGCCGCTCTTGGCCAGCGTCTGTGCTTTCACTGGGCCCGCACCGCCTTCTGGCCGAAGAGCCCGGCCGGACGCCAGAGCAAGATGATGACGAGCGCCGCGTAGTAGACGGCGATCGCCCAGGTTGGCTGCCAGATGGTCACCACGGACTCCAGCGTGAGCATGAACACCGCCGCGCCGAGCGCGCCCCCGACGCTGCCCATGCCGCCGAGGATGATGATAGACAGCAGACGGGAGATGAGGTCGTAGCCGCTGTTGGCGTTGAACGCGTTGGTCTCGCCGAACACCATGCCGCCCGCCGCGGTCACCGCCACGCCGACGCCGAACGTGATCGCGGCGACCTTGTTCACGTTGATGCCGACGAGGCGGGCCGCGTCTCCGTTCTGCATGATCGCTCGCACGCTGCGCCCGAACCTGGTCCGGTACAGCAGCACGTAGACGGCCCCGACGAGCGCAACCGCGATCACGAAGCCCCAGATGTAGACCCAGCCGATGTAGAAGCCGAGCACGTGCGCGCTGCTGTCGATGTAGCTGGGCGAGATCTGGACGTTGTTGGCGCCGTAGACCTTGTAGAGGATGCCCTCGATGATCAGCCCCACGGCGTAGGTGACCAGCAGCGTCATCGACGTCCGCTCGCTGCCGCGCAGCCGGCTGATGAACGCCCAGTGGATCGCCACCCCGATGATGAACATCGCGGGGATCGTGATGAGCAGCCCGATGTACGGGTCGATGTGCGCCTTGTTGAACAGCGAGTAAGAGAGATAGGCGCCCAGGATGACCAGGACACCCTGGGCGATGTTGATGATGTCGAGCACGCCGAAGATCAGCGTCAGGCCTACTGCCATAAGGGCGTAGACGCCACCGATGAGAATGCCGTTGACGATGGCCTGGGTCAGTTCCCGTGCCATTAACCACTCCGTCCTGGTCGGATCGAACAAGGTCCCGGACAGCCGGGAACCGGGGATTACTCGTTAAAGCGGGTAGTTCAGCTGGCCCAAGCCGGCTTGGTCGCCAGGATTGGCACCGAGCCGGTCGCGTTGGACGGCAGCACCTGGACGAACTTCGTGCCGTTGTTCTGCCACTGGAAGATGAACGCGACCGCGCTGGAGTTCTCGCCGAGCGAGTCGAAGTGCACGTTGCCCTGCACGGTGCTCAGCGTAACGCCGCTGTGCAGGTAGGTGATGATCTTGGAGTTGTCGATGCTGCCGACCGCCTTGGCCGCCTGCTCCAGCACCTGGCCGACCGAGTAGGCCTCGGCGACGTCCGCGTTCACGCCAGAAGCTGAACCGCCGTACTGCGCGGTGTACTCCTGGACCATCTTCTGGCTGGCCGGGATGTTAACGCCCGGGTACCAGGCGTTCGGCACCATCATGCCGGTTGCGTTGCCCGGCTTGACCGCGCTGGTGAAGGCGGCGCCCTGGTCGGGACCGGACGTCGCGATGAACAGCTTCGGCGTGTAGTGGAGCTGCGCGAACTCCTGCATGAACGCCTGGACGGTGGGCACGTCGGATGAACCGAGCACGACGATGTCGGGCTTGGCCGCCGCCACCTGGTCAGCGGCCGGCTTGTAGGACGTGCTCTCCTCGGGGAAGATCTTCGAGTACACCGTCTTCACCCCCAGTGCCTGCAGCTTCGACTGGGCGAGCTGCGTCTGCGGGTTGTTCAGCGGGTCGTCCGCCGTCGCGTAGGCGGCGGTCAGGTTCTTGTCCGCCGCGCTCCCGAGCGAGGCGACGTAGTTCACGAACGGCAGCAGCGAGTCCGCGACCGGCAGCGACACGTCGAACGTGTTGTGGTCGGCCTGGTTGGACGCCGTGTCGAACACTGTCGGCGCGCCGCCCGCACCTTCGATGAACGCGTACCCGTTGCGCGCCGCCACCGCCGAGGCCGGGGTGGTCAGCAGCGACGAGAACGGGCCGAAGGTCAGGTCCACGTGGTCGGTGTTGATCAGCGTCTGGTAGTTGGTGACGACCTGGGTGGGGTCGCTCTTGTCGTCAAGCACGGTCAGCTTGACCTGACGTCCCAGGATGCCGCCGGACGCGTTGACGTCCTTCACCCAGAGCTCGTAGCCCTTCTGAAAGGCCGTGCCGTCGGCGGAGAAGTCGCCGGTCAGGGACAGGGAGGCGCCGATGGTGATCGGGCTGGACGACGACGCGCCGCTCGCCGAGCCACTGGCGGACGACCCCGTCGAAGATCCCGCGGCCGAACTGCTACTGCTACTGCTACTGCTACTACTACTACTACTGCATGCGGCAAGAGCACCTACGGCGAGCGCGACAGCGCCCAGCGTGACAGCATTCTTGGAGAACCAGGGGTGGTGTGCGCTCACGCCCGGTTCCTCCTTCCTCAATCGCTCACGATTCTTCTGATTGCGTTCCTAAGCGAGCATCCGAAGGCATTCGGGTGCTCACTTTCGAGGGTTATACCGGCGGGTTACACCTGCCGCGTGTCGAACGCGACCAAATGTCACGCCACCGTGACCTGCCCAGCGCGCAGGAAGACAGTAACAATCGTTTGCATGAGAGACTGTCGCGTCCCGCGCGGGTTTGTCAATGCCGAATGTCTAATTTCTTGCCAAGAGATGTAGACCAGCCGATCCCCGTGACATCGCAGCAATCTTACAGATACTTCTCAGAGACAAACATGTAAATCTTCAGAAGAAGTACCGAGAACCTGCGAACGAGACCAGCCGCTCGGGCACGTATGGCACAGTAGCGGAATGCGTTCCACAGAACCAGACATTCCGCATAGCCGACCGCGCCCCAGCCTCACAACTAATCAATAGTTATCTATATTTGCTGTAACCGTCAGGTCCGGCATCCGCTGTGGCCGTCAGGTCCGGCCCCGGCCCGCGCGCCGCAACGGGACAGCTCCGGCGCCCTCCCCCGCGTCAGCGAGCGGCACGGCGGAGCCGCGGACGACCAGTTCGGGGGCGAGGAAGAGGATCTTCACCGGGCTCTCGGCCGCCTCGATCCGCTCGATGAGCAGCGTGGCTGCCTCGGTGCCCAGCTGGTAGTGCGGAAACCGCACCGACGACAGCGGCGGACGGAGCCGGTCGATGAACGGCATGTCGTTGAACCCGATGACCGAGATGTCCCCCGGGCAGTTCAGGCCGAGCTCGTCGAACGCGCCGTAGCAGCCCACCGCGAGCATGTCATTGCCCGCGACGACCGCGGTGAGGCCGCCCGGCGCGAGGAGGTCCCGGCCGCAGCGCGCGCCCTCCTCGAGGGAGTACGCGCTGGCGTACACGACCTGGCCGTCGGTCACCGGAAGCTTGTGCGTGGCCATGGCGGCGTGGAAGCCGCGCAGCCGGGCCGCGCCGGTGGAGGCGTCCTGCGGGCCGGCGATGTGCCCGATCCTGGTGTGCCCGAGCGCGACCAGGTGCGCGACCGCCGCCCGCACGCCCTGCTCGTTGTCCACCGAGACGGAGGAGAACGGGTACTCCTGGGAGGTGCGGTTCATCAGCACGACCGGGACGTCGGACTCGGCCGCCTCGGCGAGGATCGGGCTGCCCGCGATCGCGGTCGCCAGCACGAACCCGTCCACGTGCCTGGCCCGCATCTGATCGAAGACCAGGCGCTCCTTGGCCAGGTCGACGTCCGTGTTGCCGATGAGCGCGACGTAGCCGTGCTCGGCGAGCCGGTCCTCGATCCCGCGGATCATCGGCGGGAACAACGGGTTGTTGAGGTCGGGGATCAGCACGCCGATCGTGTGCGAGCGGCGGGTCCGCAGCGACCGGGCCACCGGGTTGGGCCGGTAGCCGAGCCGGTCGGCGGCATCGCTGACCCGTCGCGCGGTCTCTTCGCTGACCAGGAGCCTGGTCCCGGGATTCAGCGCGCGTGACGCGGTGGCCGGGTGAACCCCCGCGGCCGTGGCCACGTCCCGCAGGGTGGCCGGCCGGTCAGTGTGGGCCATCGCGTTCCCTATCTCTTTCCGACTTGTCCGTTAGCAAGATCCGTTAGCAAGGCTGTGGCGTGGGCAAACGTTCTCTAACGCTGGTAGCACACAGTACTCACCACGCGCACCGTCCGCCAGGTGAAACGCCTGTTGACTACCCCCGGGATCGCCCCTGGCGAGCGCAGGCCGAGACGCGGAACCTCGGCAGGACCGCCGGGCGGACTGGGTCGCGGCTTTCTCCCGGCCTGCCCGCGACGAGACGGGTCGCGAACTGGTCCCGGTGCCGTCAACCGGTACGCCGGGACGCAAAGCCGCAGGCCACCGCCTTGACGGCGGTTTCCGCTATCGTTAGCAGTTCGGCGGGCGGCGGGCACGGCGGTTGCCCCTTGGGCATGGGACGATTGACGTATGCGGATCACTGGGGTCGAGTCGACCGACTTGTTCACCGGGAGCGCCGGACGGGCGCTGCAGGTCGTGCGGGTGGCCGTGGCGGCCACCGAGGCGGCCGAGGAGGGCGCCACCGCGCTGCTGCGGGTCGCGGGGGCGGCGGCGGCGACGCCGCGACCGTTCGCGCTGGCGCTCGGAAAACCCGGCGAGAGCCGCACCGGCGAGGTGAGCGTCGCGCTGACCGGGGCGCCCGGCGTTTCCGTTCCGGTCACCGCGATCGCGGAGACGGCCGCCGCCCGCGTCGAGCAGGCCGCGCGGATCACCGCGGCCGAGCCGGGCTGGACCATGTGGATGGTCAGCCACTTCCACTACGACCCGGTGTGGTGGAACAC
>DAHWEX010000051.1 GCA_027326205.1 Actinomycetota bacterium | reverse complement strand
GTCGGCGATCCTGGCGACGTTCGCGGGCACCTACACCTACTCACTGCAGCAGATGCTCTACGCCATCGGGTCGGCGCTGCTCGACGCCCTGCCGGCGGTCTGCGAGGTGCGACTGTCGCTCCCGAACAAGCACCACTACCTCGTTGACCTGACCCCCTTCGGCCTGGACAACGACCGCGAGGTGTACCTGGCCGGCGACCGCCCCTACGGCCTCATCGAGGGCGCCGTCCAAGCCGACGACGCCCCCGCGGACCCTCTCGCCTGGACCTAGCGCTTCCCGGGTTCAGCGCTCCGCGCCTGTTGCTGTTATCAGAACGCGGCCCGCGTGGATGATGGCGGCTACGCGCGGGCGGCCTCCCGCGCGCGCACCAGGGACAGCACGTTCGCGATGACCTGGTGCCCGCGGCGCCCGGCGGCGGTCAGGATCGACTCCGGATGGAACTGGACCGCCCAGCGGCCGGCCGCGTCGTCCTCGATCGCCATCACCACGTCGCCCGGGGTGACCGCCGTGACGGTGAACCCGCCCTTCACGTCGCCCTCGCGGGCGTAGAGCGAGTGGTAGCGGGCGGCGGTGAACTCCGCGGGCAGCCCCGCGAACAGGGCGCCGGCGTCACGTACCTGGATGAGGCCCGGCTTGCCGTGCTGCGGCTCTGGCAGCAGCGACAGCTCGCCACCGGCGTGCTCCACCATCGCCTGCAGCCCCAGGCACACGCCGAACGCCGGCAGGCCGCGCGCGTCGAGCTCGGTGAGCAGTTCGTCGCACTTGAAGTCGGCCGGCCGCCCCGGCCCGGGCGAGAGCACGACCAGGTCCGGGGCGATCTCGTCCAGGGCGGCGGCGGGGAACCCGGCGCGCAGCGTGGTGACCTCCGCGTCGTGCTGGCGGAAGTAGTCCGCCAGCGTGTGCACGAACGAGTCCTGGTGATCCACGAGCAGGACGCGGACCGGGCGCGCCGCGACGGCGTCCGGGTAGTCGGCGGAGCCGGACGCGGTGGCCTCCCCCCGCGCCGGGCGGGTCGCGGCGACCCGGGCCTCCTCGACCTCGCGCAGCGTCTCCAGCAGGGCACGGGCCTTGATGTGGGTCTCGCGCTCCTCCGCTTCCGGCTCGGAGTCGTACAGCAGGGTGGCGCCGACGCGCACGGCCGCGATGCCGCCGGCGATCCGCGCGGTCCGCAGGGTCAGGCCGGTGTTCATCGAGCCGTCGAAGCCGATCTTGCCGACCGCGCCGCCGTACCAGCGCCGCGTGGTGTCCTCGTTGTCCTCGATGAACTGCATTGCCCAGGTCTTGGGCGCGCCGGTCACGGTCACCGCCCACATGTGGGTCAGGAACGCGTCGAGCGCGTCGAAGCCGGGCCGCAGCCGCCCCTCGATGTGGTCGACCGTGTGGATCAGCCGGCTGTACATCTCGATCTGCCGCCGCCCGATCACCCGCACGCTGCCGGGCACGCAGACCCGGGACTTGTCGTTGCGGTCCACGTCGGTGCACATGGTCAGCTCGGACTCCTCCTTGGCGGAGCCGAGAAGCATGGCGATGTTGGCGGCGTCCTCCAGGGGGTCCGCGCCCCGCGCGATCGTGCCGGAGATCGGGCAGGTCTCGACCCGGTCGCCGTTCACCCGCACGTACATCTCCGGCGACGCCCCGACCAGGTACTCGCCGTCACCGAGGTTGAACAGGAACTCGAACGGCGCGGGGTTGCGCTGCCGCAGCCGCTCGTAGAACAGCGACGGCGACGCGCACCGCTCGTAGAACACGTGGCCGGGGACGACCTCGAAGAGGTCGCCGACCTTGAACCGCTCCTTCGCCTGCTCGACGACCGCCGCGTACCGGCCGGGGACGGGCTGCGGCGGCAGTGCCGCCGGCCACGGGGTCCCCGCGCCGGGGGCCGGCTCCGGGGTGGCCTCCGTCTCCCGGGGCAGCCCCCGCGTCGAGGCACCCCCGGCGGCGAACTCGTAGGAGTACCTGATCGCCTCCTCGCGGCGCAGGTCGACCACCCAGATCTCGTCGGGCAGGTGCAGCACCAGGTCCCGCTGGTCGGCCGGCCGCTCGGCCGCCAGCCGCACCGGCTCGAACTGGAACGCCAGGTCGTAGCCGAACGCGCCGTACAGGCCCAGGTGCGGGTCGTCGCAGGCCAGCGCCGCGGTGATCTCCCGCAGCGCGGTGAACACCGTGGGCCTGCGGCTGCGCTCCTCCTCGGTGAAGGCGCCGTCGCCCTCGGGGACGGTCACGGTCACCTCGGCAAGCACTCCGTGCTTCTTGCTGTTATCCGATGTGACCTCGGTGCCGACGCGGCGCATCGCGGCGGCGACGGCGGGCAAGAT
>DAHWEX010000030.1 GCA_027326205.1 Actinomycetota bacterium | reverse complement strand
TCGCCGAGCAGGCAGAAGCGACTGATTCCGGCGAGCGCATTACCGCCTGGGAGTATCAGCCAGGAACCCACACCCCGATTCTCCAGACCGAGCGCGCGTATCTGCGTGACGCACCGCAGGCTGAGATCGATCAGCGGTTCTACTCGATCATCACCGATCTCACCGGGGCGCCCGCGGAACTGCTCGCCGAGGACGGGACGCTGGCGGGACGTCGGCAGCGCACGCTCTGGGGAGCCACCGTCTGGAATTCCGGCGGAGCATCCTCGCCGCTTCGTTTTCCCGGCCAGTACGAAGACCAGGAAACCGGCCTCCATTACAACAACCAGCGGTATTACGATCCGCTGACCGGAAGTTACCTCTCACCCGACCCGCTGGGTCTCGGGGCGGGCTTCAACAACCAAGCGTACGTCGCTAACCCCTATATTCTCATCGACCCCCTGGGGCTTCAGGGGTGCGGTACTTACACCCATGTCGCCATCGACAAGAACAACGTGGGCCTCGACCAGCTACGCAACGCACTCAACTTGAATGGCCTCAAGACAGCCGAGAGCCTCGGCATCAAGCTCTCTTCAGGCAGCGAGAAAATGGGACACCATCAGCATGTCTTCCTGTGGGACTCCACGCCAGCAGGTGTTAAGGGGGCTATGGGGATCGTTAACAGCGTCGGACGCGACAGCAGCGTCATCGTGAAGATCCGAATGCCCGATCTGACGGAGTACAAATGGTACCGGCCAACCACCTTGAAGGGTGACAATCCCGGCGGGCTTGGCGGGACGTCGCAGAACGGGGCTTGGGCATACAAGGGCAACATTCCCCGCCAGTATCTGTTCATCGAGGGGCTCGATACCGCGGCCAGGCCCGGCTTCGCCGACTGGCAAGCTGGTAAAGGGTGGCCCGCCAACAGTGCCTAGCTGGTCAGTGTTTCGCGGACACGGCACAGCGGCCATGAAGGGAGAATGGTGATGACCGTCAGCCGGCTACAGATCGACGCGCTTCCCGCGTCGTGGGAGCAAGGCGCCGAGCCTGGCTGGTTCCGCGCGACCGCGCTGCCGGCCAGGTGCGCTACCTGGTCTCGGGTCCGGGCGTTCGAACCTCTCGACCGCAACCCGGATTACCTGCTCGACCGCGTCGGTGCCCGCCGGGCAGGGCCGCTGGGCCGGCCGGAGGTTGCCAGCCTGCCGGAGTCACTCGCCGACGGCATCGCCGTCCTCGCCTTCGAGCTTGAGCCCGACGACACGCTGACCGCCCGGATCGACCTCGTCCGCCGCGCCTGGGACCTTGACATCCTCGTCTCCGCGCGCACGCCGGAGATCGGGGCGGCCGAGGCACTGGTGTCGGCGATGGTCGAGCTTCTGGGAGCGGTCGTACCGGCCGGGGGAACCGTATGAGCAGCACGTACTCGATCGTCCAGATCCCGGGCTGGGAGACCTTGTCGCTGCACCCGCGCGACCACGGCACGCTGGAGCGGCGGCTCGATGAGCTGGCGCACGGCTCCGTCCCGGCCGCGGTGCCGCGTGACACCGCGACGCCGTTCCGCAAGGAGGTCAGGAAGGAGCTTGTCCGCGTAGTCGAGCAGGCACAGGCGGCGGGGGCCGGGCTGATCGCCCTGCCGGTCGAGACGGTCGACGGCAAGGCCGTTCCGGCGTCGTACACCGTGTCGGAGTGGCGGGACCCGGACGCCGATGACACGGCTCCGCTCGACCTTCTCAAGGCGATCGCCGAGGGGAGCGCGGCTAGTACCGAGATCGTCGACGTGGACGGCCAGCCCGCGCTTCGCGAGGAAGCGGTCGAGTCGGCTAACCCGGAAGCCGAACCCCTGGCTACCCACCCCGGGCGCCGCGTGACCTATACCGTCGCTGCTCCGGACAGCCGGCAGTCCTGGGTCATCTTCACCTTCGTCACCCTCGGCGACGGTGATCCCGACGGCCCGCTCGCCCGCCTGCTCGTCGAGCTGTTCGATGCGCACCTGACGACGCTCCGCTGGAAAGTTCGACGTTCATAGTGACGACGCGTCGGGCATCGCGGTGAGGCTGAAGTAGCGGCGGATGCGTTCTCCGCCCGGAGTGCTGGCTGCCCGGGCGGCGAACGCGGTTTCAGGTTGTGGTGGCTGGAAGGGAGTCCTCCGGCAGAAAAACAAGTCTTCGCGAGCATGGGCGGTTACCTGGCGGCGTGACGGGCAGGGGAGCCAGTCATCGCGACAGCCGGTTACCAAGGCCGGCTACCAAGGAGGCGAGATGGCGGACGTATTCACCGTCCTGGCCAGGGACCACCAGGAAGTCAAGAACATGCTGGC
>DAHWEX010000390.1 GCA_027326205.1 Actinomycetota bacterium | reverse complement strand
CGAAGTCAAGACCGCGATCGTTGGCCATCATGTAGAGCTGGTTCGATATCGCGAACTTGATGTACCGCCAGGTGTTGGTGAACAGCTTCGCCAGTTCGGCCTCTTCCGGCGTCATTGGCACCAGCGTCGGCGTCAGCCTGCGGAACAGGGCGCTGGCCCGGTCCAGGCCGCGCGCGGTGCGGCTGGACACGATCTGGGGGAGTTCGAACAGCTCGGTCATCGCCTTGCCCTCGGCGATCCGCTCCGGGCAGAAGGCGACCTCGATCTCGACGCCGAGGGCGGCGATCATCTTCTCCACCAGCGCGGTCACCCCGGGGAACACGGTGGACCGGAGCACGAGCAGTTGGCCGTCGCGCAGGTACGGCGCGCAGCCGGACAGCGCCCTGGGTATCGCGGTCTGGTTCGGGTTGAGGTGCTCGTCGACCGGGGTGCCGATCACCACGACCACGTGCTCGGCCGTCCCCACCACGGCCGGATCGGCCGAGGCGCGCAGGCGCCCGGCCGCCACCGCGCGCTCGAACAGCGGCGCGGCCCCCGGCTCGTCGAACGGCAGCCTGCCCTCGTTCACGGACGCGACGGCCGGCTCGCTGACGTCATAGATGGCCACCCGGGCGCCACGGTCGGCGAACGCTATGGCCAGCGGCAGGCCGACGTGCCCGCAGCCGCCGATCACCACCACGTCGCACTCGAAGTCGCGGCTCGAACTCGCTGGTGCTGCCATCGCTGCTAATCCTTCCGCGCTGCTTCGGCTCTAGGTATTTCCCGTGAATATCGCATGCGGCTACCCTAGCGGCGCGCTGCCATGCTGCTCAGCGGGACAAGCATTTATGAGCGTATGTGCCCTTGCAAGTAGCTGATTAAGAATTTCCCGCCGGCTCGAATATCGCGATTTCCGGTCATTGAGAGTAACGAACGGCCGCCGCCCGGTCCTCGGGCGGCGGCCGCCGCACGCGCGCGCCGTCGCAGGCGGCCGTGATGTTGCCAGTCCGGTCGGGAACTTCCGCTTCACCAGGTTGATCCTGAAGCCGGCCGGTTTGATACAGCTACCAGTCGGTTGCGATGTACTTGGTCTCCGTGTACTCGAGGAGCCCGTCGTGACCGCCCTCGCGGCCGAGCCCGGACTGCTTGACCCCGCCGAACGGCGCGGCCGGGTCGGAGACGAGGCCCCGGTTGAGGCCGATCATGCCGGACTCCAGGGCCTCGGACACCCGCAGCCCGCGCCGCAGGTCGCGGGTGTAGACGTAGGCGACCAGGCCGAACTCGGTCGCGTTGGCCCAGCGGATCGCGTCGGCCTCGTCGGTGAACCGGACGACCGGCGCGACCGGGCCGAAGATCTCGGTGGACAGGATCGCCGAGTCGGCCGCCACCCCGTCGAGCAGGGTCGGCTCGTAGAAGTAGCCCTTCCGGTCCGGTGCCCGGCCGCCGAGGAGCGCGCTCGCGCCGCCGCCAAGCGCGCCGTCCACCAGTTCGGCGACCTTGGACCTCGTATCCTCGTTCACGAGCGGCCCGACGTCGGTGGACTCGTCGAGGCCGGGGCCGAGCTTCATGGCGCGCAGCCGGGCGCCGAACGCCTCGTTGAACCGGTCGGCGACCGCGTCGTGCACGTAGAAGCGGTTGGCCGCGGTGCAGGCCTCGCCGCCGTTGCGCATCTTGGCGATGAGCGCGCCCTCGACGGCAGCCTCGATGTCGGCGTCTTCGAAGACGATGAACGGCGCGTTGCCGCCGAGTTCCATCGACGCGTTGACCACGCTGTCGGCCGCCTCGTGCAGCAGAATCCGGCCGACTTCGGTGGAACCGGTGAAGGAGAGCTTGCGGACCCGCGGGTCGTGCAGCATCGCCGACACCGTGGCACCGGACTTGCGGGAGGTCAGCACGTTGACCACGCCGTCGGGGACGCCCGCCTCGGCCAGCAGCGCGGCGATCGCGAGGGCGGTCAGCGGCGTCTCGCCGGCCGGCTTGAGCACCACCGGGCAGCCGGCCGCGAGGGCCGGCCCGATCTTGCGGGTGGCCATCGCGGCGGGGAAGTTCCACGGCGTCACCAGCACGCTGACGCCGATCGGCTGGCGCACGGTCAAGATCCGGTTGGCGCCGGACGGCGCGCGCATGAGGGTGCCCTCGATGCGCACCGCCTCCTCGGCGTACCAGCGGAAGAACTCCGCCGCGTAGGCCGCCTCGCCGCGCGCGTCGCGCAGCGACTTGCCGTTTTCCGCCGACATCAGCCGGGCGAACTGCTCGGTGCGCTCCGTCATGAGCTCGAACGCCTTGCGCAGCACCTCGGCACGCTGCCTGGGCGGGGTCGCGGCCCAGCCGGGCAGCGCGCCGTACGCGGCGCTCACCGCGTCGAGCGCGTCGTCCACCGTGCCGTCGGCCACCTCAGCCAGCGGCTCCTCGGTCGCCGGGTCAAGCACCGGGAACGTGGCGTTCCCCTTGCTCCACTCGCCTCCGATGAAAAGCCCGGTGGGGACGTCGAGTCCGGTGAGCTCAGTGATACTCATGCGTTACTCCTGGCGTAGAAGACGTGCCGGTCACCCCGCACACCAGCGTGCGCGATGGGCGGCCGCTGGAACCAACCGTACGTTCGGTGGAAGTGATACCCCCCGGGGTGGCGGGCGGACAGTCCCGCGCGGCGGCCGGCCACCCGGGACCCTGCTTCAGGCCGTTCACACCGGCGCGTATTCGCCGTCGTCGGCCTGGGCGGGGCGGGCGGCCGGCGGCCGCCCGGCGCGGCCGAGCGCGGACCAGGCCGCGTCGACGACCGCCTGCGTGGACAGGCCGTACTTCGCGAACAGGTACGGCCCGGTCCGCGCCCCCTCCGCGAACGTGTCCCGCAGCCCGACGCGGCGCAGCCGGCGGCCCAGGCCCGCCTCCGCGATGGCCTCGGCGACCGCGCTGCCCAGGCCGCCGGTGACGAGGTGGTTCTCCGCGGTGACGACGGCCCGGGCGCGGGCCGCCGCCGACGTGACGGTCGCCACGTCGAGCGGCTTGATCACCGGCACGTTCACCACGCTGACCGGGAGGCCGGCCGCGCCCAGGACTTCCGCCGCGGCCAGGGCCGGGGCGAGCATCATGCCGCTGGCGAACAGGGCCACGTCGCCGCCCTCCGGCGTCACCGGGGTGGCCCGGTCCAGCCGCAGCCGGTGGTCGCCGCCGAAGATCACCGGGATCTCGCCGCGCTTGAGCCGCACGTAGACCGGGCCGTCCACGTCAACGATGGCCGCCGGCACCTGGCGGGCCTCGACCGCGTCGGCGACGTCGAGCACGGTGAGGTTCGGGACGGCGCGCATCAGGGCCACGTCGTCGACGGCCTGGTGGCTGGGGCCGCCGGGGCTGGACACGCCGGGCATGAAGCCGAGGATGCGGACCTTGAGGTTCGGGAACGCGATCGCGTTGACGATCTGGTCCAGCGGCCTGCGCGTCGCGAAGACCCCGAACGTGTGGACGAACGGGATGAACCCGTCGCGGGCGAGGGCGGCGGCCAGGCCCATCATGTTCGCCTCGGCCATCCCCGCGTGGATGAACCGCTCGGGGAACGCGGCGGCGAACAGGTCCACCTCGCACTGCCTGGTCAGGTCGCCGGTGAAGCAGACGACGTCCGCGCGTTCCCTCGCCAGTTCGACGAGCGACTGGCCGTAGGGCTTGAGCACGGTGGGGTACGGGGGCTGGTTGAGCCGCTCAGGCACCGAGGGCCTCCAGCGCGGCGGACAGCTCCGCCTCGGCCCGCGCGGCGAGGTCCGGCGGGAGCTTGATGAAGTGCCCGTCGGCGTCCGGCGGCAGGCACCGCAGGCCGTGGGCGGTGGACGTCCGGTTGATCAGAACGGTCGGCTGCTGCGCGCTGTCCGCCCCGGCCAGGGCCGTGACGACGGCGTGCACGTCGTGACCGTCGAGTTCCCGCGCCGTCCAGCCGAACGCTTCCCACTTCTCCCTGACCGGCTCGAGCGTGGTGATCTCGTCCACCGGGCCGTCGACCTGGGAGTTGTTGGCGTCGAGCAGCACCGTGAGCCGGCCGAGCCGGTGGTGGGCGGCGAAAAGGGCGGCCTCCCACACCTGGCCCTCCTCGAGCTCGCCGTCGCTGAGCAGGGCGAAGGTCCGGCGCGCCCTGCCCCGCATCCGGTCGGACAGCGCGAAGCCCGCCGCCGCGGACAGGCCCTGGCCCAGCGAACCGCAGACGTAGTCCGCGACCGGCGACCGCTCGGTGCCGATCGCCTCGATCTGCGATCCGTCCTGGCCGTAGGCGGCGACGGCTTCCTCGTCGAGCAGGCCGAGCTCGGCGGCGGCGGCGAACAGGCCGATGACGTAGTGGCCGGGCGAGCAGACCAGGCGGTCCTCGCCCGGGGTCATGACGGAGAAGAGGGCGGCGACCTGCTCGGCGCTCGACAGCGCCTGCCCCAGGTAGCCGAAGCCGAGCGGCGCGACCATCCGGACCGCGCGCAGCCTGATGCGCGCGGCGAGCACGACGGGGTCGCCGGCCGTCCAGCGCGTTCCCGGGTCGGACACGTGCGTGATGGCGGACATTCCGCCATTGTCGGCGCGCCGCTCCGGCCGGGTCAATGGTATTCGGCAATCGATTGCAGAGCGGGCCTGTGCGGTCGGCCACAACCGGGGCGCCCCGGGCTCTTCGGGGTGTCAGTCTCCGGGCTGGCGGTCCGGGCTTCCTATCGTGATGTCGCCGAAGTCGCGGCCCATCAGCACCGGCCCGTGGACGGTTCCGCTGACCGTGTTCACGACGTTCCCGCCGTCGCCGGGAGAACCGGCCCGGAACTCCGCGAGCAGCGCCTGGAGTTCCGTTGCCACCTCGGGCTGATCGGCCAGCAGATCGGCGAAGCGGGTCTGCCACCGACGTGCCTGCGTTGCCTGAGCGCTCTCCAGGTCGCCCGGTGCGGCCGCTGCGAGTTGCTCTCTGGTCGCGTCCAGCCGCCGTTCGACGCCGGGATCGGGCTTGTCACGGCCGAACAGCCGGGCCAGCTTGGCCCGCAGTCCCTCGAACGCATCGGTTGCGGCGGCGGCGACGACCGTGTTCGCCGCCAGCGCCGCCAGCGCATCGATCTCCATGGCACTCCTCCGGCGGACGGGCAATTCAACGATCGCACAATGCCCCGGCCCGGAGAAGCCGGGCGCAAGGCGCCACCTTGTTGACTTTACGACCATGGTCGACTAGTGTCGTGCTATAACAACGATGAACATAAGAAGGGGAGGCGCCCAAGCCGACCAAACGCAGACGACTGAGACAGCCTCCCCGGACACTGATGCCAGGCTCACACCTTGAACATCAAGGGGATCACGATTATTGCTACGACGGCCGCAGTAAGCATGCAGTTCTCCTCAGCCGGGCTGGCGGCGCCAACCGCGATCCGGCTTTGTCGTTGACAGTCGTTGTGTCAAATTCGCGTCTCGACGGACGCGGGCACTCCCCTCTCGACATGGCTTGCCGAGGGTTCCAAGGCGGCACCGCGAGTGATGCAACCCCTGTGACCATATTACACCAGAGGGGCTGGCAAGACGGGCGATTCAAGGTCATCCACTGTCATCTATAGTGAGTAATGTGAAATAAAGCTTAGATAATAATCTTTTATTTAGCTTGACATAACATCATTTGTCGCTTATTTTGCCGTTCCCGACCCCATTTCTAATTCATGGATATACCAGGCATGACGAGCGACGAGTTCCAGGGACCGGGCCACCATAGACGAGAAGAAGATTTCGATGTGCCTACCGGGACCTCCAATGAGGTTGGCGGGATAGTATTCGGTTCATCGGTCCAGGCCCGGGAAATTCGCGGGGACGTGCACATTCACCAGCCGGCGGCCACGCCGCGACCGAATCCACTGCCGCTCCCCAGCCAACTGCCGCCGCCACGGCCGCTTACGGGCCGGGACACGGACCTTCGGGCCATGGACGCGGCACGTCACAGCCGGGTAATCCTGCTGAGCGGGCCGCCAGGGGTAGGTAAGACCTCGCTCGCGATCAACTGGGCGCATACGGTCCGAGCCGACTTTCCCGACGGCGTGCTGCTCGCAGACTTGCGCGGGCACGCCGCAGACGGGCCGGGGACGGTCAGCGAGGTTCTCGGCCGGTTCTTGAGAGCCCTGGGCATCGATACCCGCACCACACCGACAGATCTCGGGGAACTGACCAATCTGTACCGGTCGATCATGATCGACAAGCACATGCTGGTAATCCTTGATGACGCACTGACGGCCGCGCAGGTTGCACCGCTACTTCCTTCGTGTCCAGCGAGTGTGGTGGTAGTCACGAGCCGGCAACGGCTAACCAGCCTCGTCACCCGGGGCGCCCAGGTCATTCAACTTGACCGGCTAGACACGAACGCCGCCTTGGAACTGCTCGGACGGACCATAGGCAGCGAACGAGCGCGGGCCGAAGAAAATGCGGTCCGCGAATTGGTGGAACTCTGCGGCGGGCTGCCCCTGGCCCTGTGCATCGCCGGGGCCAGGCTCGCAGCTAGGGCCCGATGGCCGGTCAGCGAAATGGTCGAGGCCATGGTTTACGAACAAGAACGGCTCGCCGCTCTAACGATGGAAGAGGATATGCCAGTGCGCACCGCCCTCGACTTTTCCTACGGCGCGCTGCCAGCCGAGGCCGCCCGGCTGTACCGGTTGATGGGCCTGTTCCCAGGCACACATT